>DATNGU010000001.1:0-4965 GCA_035605775.1 Solirubrobacterales bacterium
CTGGCTCGGCTGGCAGCGCCGACCGCGCGCGCGGCGAGACGCTTCGCCCCGAACAGCGCTCCGTGCGAGCCCTCGCTCACTCCTCGGCCCGCGGCGGGACGATCACGCTGAGCGCCTGGGGAAGCACGCGCAACTTGGCTGGCAAGTTGGCCAGGTGCTCACCGTCGGCGTAGATCGGAAACGGACGGCTGGCGCTCAGTTCGAGCCGCGAAGTGCGGAAGACGCGCACCTCGTCCTCTTCGACGTGGGTGCCCTTGAACACCTTGGGCAGGTTACTCAGGAAGCGCAGCTTTCCGACCTCGCCGACGCTGACGACGTCGAACTCGCCGTCGGTGAGGTCCGCGTCCGGGGCGATGAACATCCCGCCCCCGAATGCCTTGCTGTTGGCGACCGAGATCGAGTAGCCGCTGAAGCGCTCGCGCTCTTCGCCGACCCGGATCGTGAAACGGGCCGGCTTCCAGCCGAGCAGCGTGCGCACCCCGGCGTAGGCGTAGACGAGGTTGCCGCGCAACCACTTGGTCTCGTTCGCAAGTCGGTTTGCTTCGGAGTCGAAGCCGACGCTGACGATGCCGAGGAAACGCCGCCCGTTGACCTCGCCGACGTCGATGCGGCGTGACTGGCCAGCGGCCAGCATCGCCACGGCCGCTTGCGGGTCGTCGGGGATGCCAAGCACACGCGCAAGGTCGTTGCCGCGTCCGCCGGGGACGATTCCGAGTGGGGTCGCCGAGCCCGCGAGGGCACCGCCGACCGCCCCGATCAGGCCGTCGCCGCTGATCACGACGGGCACCTCGCCCGCCTCGGTTGCGCGCAGCGCCCGCTCGACCCCGTCCTCGAGCCCGCGGGTGCGCTCCACTCGGAAGGAGATACGGCGTGCGTCCAGCTCCTGCTCGAGCTGCGGCAGCAGCTTCAGGCCGCGCCCGTGTGCCGAGGCGGGGTTGGCAAGCAGAGCCAGCGGCATGCCCTCGATGTCCACGGCGGGCAGCCTATTCGGCGCCGCTCAGTCGTCGCCGCGGAGGCGCATTACGAGGAACGGCTCGCCGGCCGCTTCCCCCAACTCGACTGGACCGAACCGGTGGCGCTCCATCCGTCGCCGCAGCCAGCGCCACTCGCCGACTAACACCAGGTACCCCCCGGCGCGGAGGACCCGTGCGATCTCGGCCGGATGGATGCGGCCGCCAGACTGGGCGACGAGGTCGAAGAAGCCCTCGGGGTAGGGGAGGGCGCGCGAGCGGCCGGGCTTGAAGGCAACCCGTCCCTCGGGGTCGAGTCCCACCCGGGAGACCGCCTTTCGGATCGTCTCCTCGGAGGGGTCGACGCCGCGTACACGGGCGGCGGGGAACTCGCGCGCCAGGAAGAGGACGCCGTCGCCGTCGCCGCACTCGATCTCGAGGATCCGTTCCGGCCTCTCGGGCAGGTGGAGAACCGCGGCGGCGAGCGCGGTGAGCGAAGGCGAGGGCATCGCCTCGATCATCTAGGATTTCGCGGCCGTGGAGGACTCTCAAGACCGCACCAAGTGGATCGCGCTTGCCGTCTTCGCGTTGATCGCCGCGGGCGTCGTCGCGGCGATCCTGATCGGCCGCAGCGGCGGAGATGACGACTCGACCAGCGTGGCGAACGCGTCGGGCTGCAAGCAGGTGGAAGCGCCGAAGCCAAAAAGCGTGAGCTACGGAGGGCCGAAGCAGACCGTGACGAAGGGGGAGAAGCTGACTGCCGTGGTCAAGACCAGCTGCGGCAGTTTCGAGATCGCGCTCGACGCGCAGCGGGCGCCGAAGACGGTCAACTCGTTCGTCTTCCTCTCTGAAAAAGGCTTCTACGACGGCCTCACCTCCCACCGGGTGGCACCCGAATTCGTGATCCAGGGGGGCGATCCGCTCGGCTCTGGCACCGGCGGCCCCGGTTACAGCGTCGACGAGAAGCCGCCTTCCAACCTCGCTTACACCAAAGGCGTGGTGGCGATGGCGAAGAGCTCGGCCGAGCCGCCGGGCCGCTCGGGCAGCCAGTTCTTCGTCGTCCTCTCCGCCGACGCCGGCTTGCCGCCCGAATACGCGCTGGTCGGCAAGGTGGACAAAGGCCTCGATGTGGTCGAACGGATCGGCAAGCTCGGCACCCCAGCCGAAAAACCGAAACAGACCGTCCTGATCGAAGAAATCAAGATCGAAAAGGGCTAGCTCGGAGCGAAGAATGCGCGAGCCCGCTTGGCCACCAGCTGCGGCTGCTCGTCCGCGATGAAGTGGCCGCAATCGGCGATCAACTCGACCTCCATAGCGTCAGCGTGGCGCTCATGGCCGGCCAGTAGCTCTCGCCGGAGCACGGGGTCGTCGGTTCCGAACAGCAGCCAGGTCGGGACGGTCAGCTGGGTGTGCTTGTAGCGGCCACGCAGGATCGGCACGAGCTCTCGTAACTGGAAGGTGCGGTAGAGCTGGACGGCTGCCCTGGCGCGGGCCGGCTCGGCCAGGTTCGCGGCGAAGGCACGCAGGGTCGCCTCGTCCCAGGCACTGCGATCGGTCGAGGCGGAGAGGAAGACGCGGGGGACGAACCTGCCGCGGCGGTGCAGCTCGTAGCCGAGCAGCGGCGCCATCACCATGAGTTGGTAGGTGAAGCGCCAGGCGTAGGGCAGCGCCGCGCGCAGCCCACTCTGCCACGGATGGAGGATGTTGAGCGCCAGGTAGCGCTCGAAGCGCTGTGGCGCCTTCAGACAGAGGAGGAAGCCGATCCAGCCGCCCCAGTCGTGGCCGACTAGCTTCACCCGCTCGATCCCGAGCGCATCGAGCACGGCCAGCACGTCGTCGGCGAGGTTCTCCTTCTCGTAGCCGCCGCGCGGGGCGTCGGACCAGCCAAAGCCGCGCAGGTCGAGGGCGAGGACGCGATGGCGATCGGCCAGCGCCGGCAGCAGATGCCGCCACTCATACCAGTGCTGGGGCCAACCGTGCAGGCAGAGCACGACGTCCTCTCCCGAGCCCGCTTCGGCGACGTGGAACTCGAGCCCACGGGCTCGCACCCGGCGGTGGCTGACGCCGTCGACGTGGGGCATTTGGCCGATCGCCAAAACCTACCGACGTGCTGGTCTAGTCTCCTCGCATGGCAAAGGTCGATGTGGGCGATGTGGCACCGGACTTCGAGCTTCCCGGCACGGGTGGCAAGACCTACAAGCTGTCGGACCTACAGGGGAAGAATGTCGTGCTGGCCTTCTATCCCGGTGACGAAACGCGTGTCTGTACGGCGCAGTTCTGTTCCTACCGGGACAACGGAGACCAGCTCGACCAGCTCGACGCCGAGGTGTTGGGCATCTCATCGCAGTCGGTCGACTCGCACGAGCACTGGGCCCAGGAGAAGAGCCTCAACGTGCCGCTGCTTGCCGACGAGGACCTCGCCGTGAGCAAGAGCTACGGGGTGACCGGATGGGTCGGTCCGCTCGGCAAGCTCGCCGGCCTCAAGGAGACGGCGCCGGGCGGCCGCTATGTGATGCGGTCGATCTTCGTAATCGACGGCGAGGGGATCGTTCGCTACCGCCACGTCTCGAGGACCGGTAGCACCTTCCAGACGGTCGATGATCTCGAGCAGGCCGTCGCCGCCCTGGCCTAATGCCCGAGTCTCCGCGGCCGTTCACCGCCGGCGCGCAATCGGCGATCCAGGGCGAGGTCGCGGGGGAGGGGCCGCCGATCGTCCTCTGCCACGGAATTACGGCGACGCGGCGCTACGTGGTGCACGGTTCGCGGGCGCTGGAGCGTGCCGGTCACAGCGTCGTTTCCTACGATGCCCGCGGGCACGGGGAGTCCGACCCCGCGCCCAGCCGCCAGGGTTATGGATACCCGGATTTGGTCGGCGATCTGGAGTCGGTGATCGCGACGACGGTGGGGGAGGACCCGCCCATCATCGCCGGCCACTCGATGGGGGCCCATACCGCTGTCGCCTACGCGCTGCGGCATCCCGAGCGGCTCCGCGGCCTGGTGATCGTCGGCCCCGCCTACATGGGCGAGATTGCCGTCGAGACGCTCGCTTACTGGGACGGTCTCGCCACGGCCCTAGAGGAGAGAGGGGTGGACGGCTTCGTCGCCTACATCGATCGCAACCAGACGATCGATCCCGTCTGGCGCGACTCGGTCCTGCGCTTTACCCGGGAGCGGATGCTGCGGCACCGCCACCTGGGGGCGTTGGTTGAGGCGCTGCGAGAGGTGCCGCGCTCGCGGCCTTTCGAGGCGATGTCTGAGCTGGAGGACCTGCAGATCCCTTCGCTGGTCGTCGCCAGTCACGACGCGGCCGACCCCGGGCATCCGCACGAGGTTGCGGAGGCCTACGCCGCGCGCCTGCCACGGGCGCGGCTGACAGCAGAGGCCGAGGGGGAGTCGCCCTTGGCCTGGCAGGGAGGCAGGCTCTCGCGCGAGATCGCCGCCTTCTGCGCGGAGCTGGACGTTTAGCCGCTGCGAAGGGTCGTCGAATAGCTTTCCGGCCATGAAGTTGCCGGCGGAGGGGACGCTACGGATGATCGCGACCTTCGTCGCGACCTTCGGCATCGGCATCGCCACCTACATCGCGATCGCCGACTCGGGCGGGGGGTCGCCTGTATGCCTGGCTGGGGGTAGCGGCTGCGAGACCGTCGCCAACAGCACCTACTCGCATCTGCTCGGCGTCAACATCGCGATCTTCGGTATCGCTGGCTACGTGTTGCTGTTGGCTGCGTCTCTGCTGCGCGGCGATTTTGCCCGCATGGCCGGGTTTGGCCTGGCCCTCGGCGGGTTTGGCTACAGCGTCTACCTCACCTACCTGGAGCTGTTCAAGATCGAAGCGATTTGCCAGTGGTGTGTCGGGAGCGCCGTGCTGATGACGATTCTGTTCGGCTTGAACGCGATCCGGATGGTCGGATACGTCGGCAGGCCGGCATGAGTGGCAAAAGCGCTAGGGACGCGCGCCGCGAGGAGCGAGTGCGGGCCGAAAGCGAAGGCGAGGGCCAGGCGCGGCGCAAACGGC
>DATNGU010000002.1:0-4560 GCA_035605775.1 Solirubrobacterales bacterium
GCTCGGCGACCTGCTCGAGCACGTAGACGCGCTCGATCCCCGAGCAGGTCTGGCCGGCGTTGGCGAAGCCGCCCCAGACGGCGCCGGAGATCGCGTTGGGCAGGTCGGCGTCGGCGCAGACGATCATCGGGTCCTTGCCGCCGAGCTCGAGCACCGAGCCCTTGAGCCTCTCGGCGCAGACGGCGCCGACCTTGCGACCGACCTCGACCGAGCCGGTGAAGAAGATCTTGCCGGCGCTGGAGCGCGCCAGGGCATCGCCGACCGCACCGCCGCCGTGGACGACGCGGATCAGGCCCTCGGGCAGGCCGCCCTTCTCGAAGACGCGGCGGATCGCCTCGCCGAGCAGCGGCGTCAGGCTGGCCGGCTTGAGGACGACGCCGTTGCCGGCCATCAGCGCGATAGCCACCTCGCCGAAGGGGATCGACCAGGGGTAGTTCCAGGGTGCGATTACCCCGACCACGCCGATCGGCTCATAAGAGAAGCGGCCTTTCTTGCTCGCCAAGAACGCCTGCGACATCCGCACCTTCTCGTCAGCGAGGATCTTCGGCCCCGCCTTGGCGCACCAGTGCAGCGCGTCGACGGTCGGCAGCAGCTCCATCGTGTAGGCCTCAGCGCGGGGCTTGCCCTGCTCGTTGACGAGCAGTTCGGCGATCTCATCGATGTCGTCGAGCAGCGCGTCGGCGGCGCGGCGCATATAGGCGGCGCGGTCTTTCAGGCCCAGCTCCGCCCAGGCGGGCTGGATGCGGGCAACGTCGTCGACCACGGCCTGGACTTCGTCCGGGGTGATCGTGGCAACTGATCCGACCAACTCTCCGGTCGCTGGATTAAAGCTCTCGAGGGTGGACTGGGCCGGGGGGCTCTGCGTTGCGGTCTCCATAGCGGTCGATTGTAGGTGGTTGTGGGGGAGCCGGGGGAGGTGTCGGCGGTGCCCATCACCGCCTCCGGCGGTGAAATCTTGTGCCGCTTCGCGGCTGAAGTCACCTAGCAGGGGCCGCTTCGCGAGGCACCCCCGACACCGCCCCCGGCTCCCTCATACTCGTCTGCATGAATGACCGGTTGTTCGACACAGGCGAAACCGCCCAATCTGCCGAAATAGCTGCCGATGCACCGTTGGCCGTCCGGATGAGGCCGCGGAGCTTGGATGAGCTCGTGGGGCAGGAGCATGTGCTGGGCGAGGGGTCGGCGCTGCGGACCGCGATCGAAAGCGGGCACCCCCATAGCTCAATCCTGTACGGACCGCCGGGGTCTGGGAAGACGACGCTGGCTCGGATTGCCGCTGCCGCGGCTGACGGGGCGTTCGAGGAGCAGTCCGCCGTCAATGCCGGGAAAGCCGAGGTCCGCGGCGTGATCGAGCGGGCCCGAGAGCGCAGGCAGGCGAACGGGCGGCACACCGTCTTGTTTCTCGATGAGATCCACCGCTTCAACAAGGCCCAACAGGACGCCTTGCTGCCGGCGGTGGAGGAGGGGCTGCTGACCCTGATCGGGGCGACCACTGAGAACCCGTATTTCGAGGTCAACTCGGCCCTGCTCTCGCGCTGCCAGATATACGAGCTGCGGCCGCTCGCAGCAGAGCAGGTGGAGCAGCTCCTGCGCCGCGCGCTCTCCGACCCCGAGCGCGGCCTGGCCGAGCCGCCGCCGGTCGAGGACGCTGCCCTGGCGATGCTCGCGCAGCGCTCCGGCGGCGACGCTCGGGTGGCACTCTCGGCGCTGGAGCGGGCGGTCGTGCACGCAGCCGACTTTGACCACACTAGGGGGGGTTCGAAGTCGGCTGCGGTCGACGTTGCCGCGGTCGAGGACGCGTTGCAGCGCAAGGCGCTCGACTACGACCGCCAGGGCGACCGCCACTACGACTTCGTCTCGGCCTGGATAAAGGCGACCCGCGGCTCTGACGTCGACGCCTCGCTCTATTACCTGGCGGTGATGCTGGAGGGCGGCGAGGATCCCCGCTTCATTGCCCGTCGCATGGTCATTCTCGCCTCCGAGGACGTCGGCAACGCCGACCCGCAGGCCCTGCTCGTCGCCGACGCAGCGGCGCGCGCCGTCGACCGGGTAGGACTGCCGGAGTGTGCGCTGAACCTCGCCCAGGCCGCTGTCTACCTGGCGCTCGCACCAAAGTCGAACGCTTCCTACAAAGCGCTGGGAAAAGCCCGCGCCGAGGTCCGTGAGAACGGCGCCAAGACCCCGCCCGACTACCTGCGCGATGCCCATTACCCCGGTGCCGGCAAGCTCGGCCGCGGCGAGGGCTACCGCTACGCGCACGACGAGCCGGACGCGGTCGGTGACCAGCCGCTGATGCCGCCGGGGCTAGAGGAACTGCGGTTTTACGCCCCCACCAACCGCGGCTTCGAGGGGGAGCTGGGACGGCGCTTGGAGGAGCTGCGCAAGAAACTCTCCTAGGGCCGACGTGCGCCTGGTCGCAGGCGCAACTTCCTCATAGACGCCGTGTTTCAGTGGTCGGCTTTCCAAGCTAGAGCCAGGGAGAGCCGACACACCGGCCGGAGGCCTGGACTGGGGGTCTCCGGCCGGGACTAAACAGGGGAATCAGGGGGGACTCGACGACCGCGTGCGCCATGCTGCGGTCGTCGAGCGTTGTGCGAGGCCCGCCCTCCTCTATCTTCAGACGATGGCTTCCGAGAAGCTGCGACTGGGTGGGATGGCCTTGCGCAACGGCCTGCTCATACATGGGCCTACGCACTGGGCTGCGGCAGTGCGAGGCCGCGGCGGCGAGGTGCTGGTCGCATCGGAGCGCAAACCGGAGCTGGCGCCCAAGCTTGCCGGACGCCTGCCGGGGCTGCGCGGACCGCTGAAACTGCTTGAGGCGCTGGCGGTGCTGCCGTTGGTGCGCCGCCGCCTGCCGGCGGCGCGGCTGCCCTTCGAGGATCGGCGGGTCATCGCCACGGTCGGGACCACCTTGATCACCACCGCCGTGCTACGCCGCAAGGTGACGAGCACTGCCCTGCGCGAGGGTCTCGTACAGGCACTGGGGGCGATGCCGGCCGTCGTCGCCCTCTCCGACCGCGACCTGGCCGCCTACCACGGGGTCGAGCACAAGGCGATCGCCGCCTACGAGCAGGGAATCGAGGATCCGGCCTCGGTGCCCAAGGAGCACGACCGCTGCGGCTCCAACTTGATCGCGCCGATGATGCTGCTCTCGGCCGGCGGCACCATGATTCTGGAGCGACTGGTCGAGCGGCCAAGTCCGCTGGCCCGCACCGCCGTCGGCCTGGCCGGCGCCTCCCTCGCCGTCGAGATGTTCGCCTGGAGCGATCGCAACCACGGCGCCCCACTGGCTGAGGCTTTCCACACCCCCGGCCGCGAGATCCAGCGCCATATCGCAACCAAGGAGCCGACGCCGGAGCAACTTCAGGTCGGAATCGCCGCCCTCGCCGAGATCCTGCGTGTCGAGGGGGCATAGACTGCGCCGCCCATGTTCGGCCGGATCGACCACATCGGCGTCGCCGTCGAGGACATCGACGCGGCGCTCGGGCTTTACGCGGAGACCTTCGAGATGACCGTCGCCCACCGCGAGACGGTCGAGTCCCAGGGCGTCGAGGCGGTTCTCCTCGACGTCGGTGACGGGCACGTCGAGTTGATGCGGCCGCTGGGCCCCGACACCCCGATTGGCAAGTTCCTCGGCCGCAAGGGTCCCAAGCTGCATCACGTCGCCTACGCCGTTGACGACATCGACTCGACCCTGGAGCGGCTTGCCGCAGCCGGGCTCGAGTTGATCGACAGCAAGGCCCGGATCGGCATCCGGGGAAGCCGGGTGGCGTTCATCCAGCCGCGCTCGACCGGCGGCGTGCTGACCGAGATCGTCGAAGCGAGCGGAGAGGAGCACTGATGGCGGAGGCGCAGAAGGTGGAGATCGGTTTCGAGGGCGGTCAGGTCGTCCCGGTGCGGCTCACCCAGGACGAGTTGAAGGACCTACGCAAGCAGGTCGAGAAGGGTGGCTGGCATGACGTCAAGACCGAGGACGGGGTCCTCTCTCTCTACGTCGGCAAAGTCGCCTTCCTGCGCATCGACTCGGGCACGCACCGGGTCGGCTTCTCGCTCAACCGGCCCGACTGATGCGAGCGCGCAAGCTGCTCGGCGCGGCGGGGCTGGCGACGCTGGCGGCGGCTCTTTGGTGGCGCAAGAACCCGTCCGCCTGCCCCTACGGGCAGCGCTTTTGGGTCGAAGCGCCACACCCGGTCATCAGCCGCGACCGCCTGCGCTCGGTGTTGCAACCGCAGCCGGGCGAGCGGGTTCTAGAGATCGGTCCGGGCACCGGCTACTACACGCTTGACATCGCCGAGTGGGTCGGCGCGGAGGGTCGAGTTGAGATCTTCGACCTCCAGCAGCAGTTCCTCGATCACGTTGGCGGCCGCGCCGCCGAGCGCGGTCTCCAAAACGTCGTCCCCACCCTGGGCGACGCCACCGATCTTCCCTTCGAGGACGCCTCGATGGACGCCGTCGTACTTACTGCCGTCCTCGGTGAGATTCCCGACCCGGTCGCCGCCCTGCGCGAGATCCGCCGTGTCCTCAAGCCCAGCGGTCGCCTCGTCGTCGGCGAGCTGTTCG
>DATNGU010000003.1:0-8102 GCA_035605775.1 Solirubrobacterales bacterium
TGCGGGATCGCCCGTACCGTAGCCCGTGCGCTCCGCCTCAACGAGGACCTGACCGAGGCAATCGGGCTTGGCCATGACCTCGGCCATCCGCCCTTCGGCCATACCGGCGAGGACGCCCTCGACGCAGCGCTACGCGAGCGCTGCGGGCACGGGTTCAAGCACAACGTCCACTCGCTGCGCATGGTCGACGTGCTGGAGCGGGATGGCAACGGGTTGAACCTGACCGAACAAGTCCGCGACGGCATCCTCAACCACACCGGCTCGGATAAGCCGGCGACCCTGGAGGGGCGGATCGTCAAGCTGGTCGACCGCGTCGCCTACATCAACCATGACATCGACGACGCGCTGCGGGCCGGGATCCTGCACCCGGGCGATCTGCCGGCGGCGGAGATCGAGCTGCTCGGGACGACCGGGTCGACGCGGATCGACACCTTGGTGCGCGACATCGTCGAGCACTCCGAGGCCAGCGGCGACATTGTGCAGAGCGAGGAGGTGGGAGGGGCGATGCTGAGGCTTCGCAAGTTCATGTTTGACCGCGTTTATCTTGGCGAGGCGGCGCGGGGCGAGCACGAGCGTGCGCAACGCGCGTTGCGCGGCCTCTTTGATCACTACATGGAGCACCCCGAGGAGGTGCCGGAAGGCGAGCCCGGGGCTAGCGACTGCCAACGGATCGCCGACTATCTGGCCGGCATGACCGACCGCTATTGCATCGCCCGCTTCTCAGAACTGACGATCCCCGAGGCGGCCCGCTTCTGATGGCGCTGATCTCCGACGAGAGCCTCGAGCGGGTCAAGCAGGCGGTGGACATCGTCGAGGTGATCTCGGCCCACACCGACCTGCGTCGCCAGGGTGCCCGCTGGGTCGGGCTCTGTCCCTTTCACGAGGAGCGCACGCCGTCCTTCTCCGTCGATGCGCAGGAAAAGCTCTACCACTGCTTTGGCTGTGGGGTCGGCGGCGACACGATCAAGTTCGTCGAGGAGAAGGAGGGGCTCGGCTTCGCCGAGGCGGTGGAGCTCCTCGCCGATCGCTACGGGGTCGAGCTGCAGCGCGAGCGCGAGGATCCGCGTGCGGAGGCGCGGCGACAACAGCGGCGCCGCCTGGGTGAGCTGCTCGACCGCACCGCGACCTTTTATACGCAGTACATGTGGGACTCCGAGGAGGCCGGCAAGGCGCGCAGTTACCTGGCCGAGCGCGGGCTAGGGGAGGAGACGCTGCGGGCATTCGCCGTCGGCTACGCCCCGAGCACCTGGGACACGGTGCTGTTGCGGGGTCAGCGCGCCGGGTTCAAGGTCGAGGAGCTGCGTGCGGTGGGATTGGCGCAGCGGGGGCGCAGCGGGGGCGAGTACGACCGTTTCCGCGAGCGGATCATGTTCCCGATTCGCGACCGCCGCGGCCGCACCCTCGGCTTCGGAGGGCGGGCGATGCGCTCCGACCAGGGGGCGAAGTACGTCAACACGGCCGAGACCGACTTCTTCCACAAGAGCCAGCTGTTGTACGGGATCGACCTCGCCAAAGAGGCGATCGCGAAGAGCGGCCGGGCGGTTGTGGTCGAGGGCTACACCGACGTGCTGGCCTTGCACCAGGCGGGGATCGGCGAGGCAGTCGGGGTAATGGGGACCGCGATCACCGAGGAGCAGGTCGCGGCACTCTCGGGCATGGTCGATGAGGTTGTGCTGGCGCTTGACGCAGACTCGGCTGGGCAGGAGGCAATGCTCCGTGCGCAACGGGTCGCGGCGGGGCGCAAGATGCGGCTGCGGGTGGCGGCGATGCCGGCGGGCGAGGACCCGGCGGAGATGATCGCCGCCGAGAGCGGCCCGGAGCGCTTCCGGGCGCTGGTGGATGGGGCGGTCGATCTGCCTGCCTTCCAGGTCGGGCTGGTACTCGACGGAACTGACGTTTCCTCGCCGGCGGAGCGCGACCGGGCATTGGGCGAGGTTGCCCCGATCTTGGCGGGGATGGGGGAGACGGCCAGCCGCGACGACCTGGTGCGGCGGGTGGCCGGACGCCTGGATCTGGAGCCGGCGCTGGTAATGGGCCGAGTCACCGCTGCGCAGCCAGCTACCGGCGGCGCGGCAGAACCAGCGCGGCGCGGCCCCGCCCCGACACCGACCCGCAGCGGCGGCGAGCTGACTTCGC
The DNA here is from genome assembly GCA_035605775.1 of Solirubrobacterales bacterium. Classification (GTDB taxonomy): domain Bacteria; phylum Actinomycetota; class Thermoleophilia; order Solirubrobacterales; family 70-9; genus VRUE01. The sequence continues at coordinate 2,137 of DATNGU010000003.1, forward strand.
GCGAACGGCGCGAGCGCGCCTTGCTGGCAATGTGTATTGCGCTGCCGGGGGAGGGAAAGGGATACCTGGCTCGCCTCACCGACGAGCATCTCTCGCCAAACGGGGTCCGTGCCGCGGCCTGGCTGCGTCAGCACCCGCAGGACCCCGCATCCAACCTGCCACATGATGACGATCAGCTGGCGGGCCTGGTCGCCGAGCTGGTCATCCTTGCCCACGACGAGCCCGCCTCGGCCGAGGCGATGGAGCTCAACTACCTCCTGCTGGAGCAGCGCCGCCTCGAGTCACAGATCGCCGCGGCGGGGGAAGCAGACGATTACGAGCGTCGCGCCACCCTGAGCCGCGAGCGCGCTGCCCTGGTCGAGCGCATAGCCCGCACCGAGCGCGTCGAGGGTTAGCCGCTAAATTCCCTTCCCTGTGGTCCGGGGTAGCTCAATTGGTAGAGCACTCGGCTGTTAACCGAGTTGTTGTGGGTTCGAGTCCCACCCCCGGAGTTTCTAAGCACGGCTGCGGCTGTGCGCCAGATTCTCCACCAACCGTGCGCCTTGCTCGGCGCCGTCGTGCTCTGCGGCCCAGGAAGCAAGTTCGCCGGCGCGGGTCACAAATGAGGGATCGTCGAGAATGCGACGGGCGGCCCAGCGCAGGGGGGAGGGTCGGCAGAGGCGCCAGGGCAGGGCAAGGCCGGCCTTGGCCCAACTGACCCGCATCGCGGTCTCGCGCATGTCGCCGATGATCGGGCTGATTAGGACCGGCGTGCCCGCCGCTAGGGCGCGGGCGACGGTGCCGTGACCGCCGTGTGAGATCACCAGCGACGCGGCCGGCATCACTTGGCTGTAGCTGAGCCAGTCGACGAGGATCGCGTTGGGCGGGACCTCGATCGGACGCTGCGGCACTACACGGTTGGTCGTTGCCACCACCCGCACCGGCTCGGAGGCCAGTGCCTTCAGTGCCGTGCGCACGAGGTGGTTTTCCGAGTCGTGTGCGGTGCTTGGGGCGACAAGCACCAGGGGGTGATCGCCCGGCGGCAGCTCGATCTCCGGATGGGGGATCTCGAAGCTCATCGGCCCGGTCAGCTCGACCCCGGCCGGCCAGTGCCGGGGGTACTCGAGCTGCGGGAAGGTGCCGACGAGTGCCAGTTCGGAGCTGATCCCGCCGTGGAAGCGTTCGGTAGGGGGCAGGCCGAGTCGGGTGCGTTGCCGGTTGAGGTCATCGCGCCCCCTCCGCAGGCCGATGTTCAGCGTGCGCTGTCCCGTCCGCCAGAAACGCCGCCCTACTGACGTGCGTGGCCGCTGCAGGCCGACCGCGAAGAAAGGCAGCTCTGGCTCCATCACGGGGTAGATATGAGGAATCAGAGTCGCCAGCGGTATGTCGGCGGCTTCGGCTGCCAGCGTCGGTGCCAGAGTAAGGATGTCGCTGACCACGACATGTGGACGCATCTCCTCCAGTAGTGGCAGCAGCGCCCGCGCCGCCTCCGCCGCGTGTTCCCCCTGCGGCGAATCGGGGGCCGGCGGTGGAAACATTCGGTATTCCTCGGCGGCCGCGAAGGCGAGCCCGGCGCCCTCGACTGCGGCTCGCCGCTCCTCCCAGGTCTCGAGCGTCACTTCGTGACCGCGTCGCGCCAGCGCCCGCCCGAGGGCGATCGCCGGAAAGACGTGGCCGGGGTCGCCGAAAGCGGCGACCAGAAATCGCCTAGGGGGTATCGAGGCCCTCGCCCGGTCGGTTGAAAACAATCTCGGGGACATGGCAGTTAGGCGAAGTGTGGAGCAGGAAGCGCACCGCCTCGCCGATGTCCTCCGGACGGATCATCTCCTCCCCGGGAACTTGGGCCTTTGCGAACTCAGTCATCGGGGTGTCAACGAAGCCGGGGGCAAGAGCCGTGCACTGAATGCCAGCGTTGCCCACCTCGCGGTGCGTCGACTGCGTGAAGTTGATCACCGCGCCCTTGGTCGCGGCATAGACAGAGAGCCATGCCTGACCCGCCTTGCCGGCGATCGAGGCGGTGTTGACGATCAGTGCCTTGCCGTGCTCGGCACCGGCCTCACGCAGCATCGGCAGGCCCTCGCGGGTGCCGATGATCAGCGCTCGCAGGTTGACCGCGAGCTGCATGTCGAGGTGCTTGGTCTGGATTTCGTCCATCGGGGCACCAATCCCGACCCCAGCGTTGTTGACCAGTACGTCGAGGCGGCCGTAGGCGTCGCGATGCTTGGCGAATACACCGACGACATCCTCCTCGTCGGTCATGTTGGCGGCGATGTTCTGGACCTCCGGGGCGGCGGCGCGCAGCTCTTCGGCGGCGCCCTCCAGCTTCTCCGGTCGGCGCGCCGAAACGGTCAGCGCATACCCCTCTTCGCCGAGCGTGCGGGCGATCGCCAGCCCGATCCCGCTCGAGGCGCCCGTGATCAGTGCCGCTCGATCCGCCAACTTTCTCTCCTCGTGCTCGTTATTCGCCGGAAAACGCACCCTATACGCCGCCGAATAACATGATCGACCCGCATGTCCCCGCGCCGCGCCACAAGCGCTTTAGCCTGCCTGTTCGCCTGCGCCGCTCTCGCGGCGGGCTGTGGTGGTGGCTCGGACTCGTCGACGTCCTCTTCGGCAACCGTCGCCAGCAAACCGGCGCCACCGAAGCGCGATTTCCCCCAGGCCGAAGGCAAGACGTTGGGCGAGATCGTCAAAGCAGCTGACTCGCACGCCGAACTGGTGGTCTCCCCAGCTGCCCTCGCTTTCTATCAGGGGACGAACCGTTACCCATTCGGCGTCTTCCATCCCGACCGCAGCCAGGTCGACGACGCCGAAGTCGCCCTCTATGTCGCCAAGGTGCCGCGGGCCAAGCCGAGCGGGGGCGACACTTCCAAGGGCGGCGAGGGGAAGAAGGGAGCCGTGGCGAGGGCTCGGACCGAAGCGCTGGAAGCGCCGGCCACGGGCCCCTATCCGGCGGCGATCGAAAGCCTCGCCACTAAGCCGGCCTTCCGTGCCCAGACCACGACCAGCGATCCCGATGCCGCCACCATCGTTTACACGACCGACCTCGACTTTCCCAGCGACGGAGAGTGGCGCATCGCCGCGCTGATCAAGCAGGGAGACGAAGTCGCCGCGACGCTGCTGCCCAGCGTCTCGGTCGGCGAGTTCAAAGGAGTGCCGCGGGTGGGGCAAAAGGCCCCGGTCATCCATACTCCGACGGTCTCCGACGCGGGTGGTGATATCTCCGAGATCACCACCCGGATCCCGCCCGACACCCAGAATCGGGTCGATTACGCAGATGCGCTGGGCAAGGAACCGATCTTGCTCTTGTTTGCGACCCCCCAGTTCTGCCAGAGTCGGGTATGCGGCCCGGTCGTCGACGTGGCTGAGCAGGTCAAGGAGGAATCCGGCGACGACGCTGCATTCATCCATATGGAGATCTACAACGACAACGATCCGAGTAAGGGCGTGCGACCCCAGGTGCGGGCCTTCAACCTGCCAAGTGAGCCGTGGCTGTTCGCAATTGATCGCCAGGGCGTGATCCAGGCGGAGGTCGAGGGGGCGTTCGGGGTCGACAGCCTGACCGGGGTCGTGAAAGAGGTGACCGGGGAATGAGCGAGAAAACCGCACCCGATCCGGAGCTGCTGAAGTCGTTCGCCGAGGAGGCGAAGCGGCGCTGCGACGTGATCGCGGCGGGTCTCGCTACGGAGACCGAAGACTTCGAGACCCTGAGGGCCGAAGCCCACGCGCTGAAGGGAACGGCGGGCGCCGTCGGCCTGCGGCGCCTGGCCGAGCTGGCTGGGCTGATGGAATCCGACCTCGCCGAAGCGAAGAAGTCCGGTGTCCTGCGCGGCGGCCGCTCGCACCAGATCGCCGACGCCGCCAAGGCCCTCTCCGAGGGCGCCAGTGCCGCTGCCGAGGGCAAAGAAGAGCCGCCTGACGTAGGCCGTTCGCTGGCCCAGCTCTTCAGCGCCTAACGGGGCCATGCCCCGTCGCCAACGCTCGCCAAGGCACGCTACCCTCGCCATTCCCGGGGCGGTAGCTCAGTTGGTTAGAGCAGCGGACTCATAATCCGTCGGTCGAAGGTTCGAGTCCTTCCCGCCCCATGGAAGGCGCCCTAGCGACCCAGGGCAGAATCTGCGCTTGCCGAGGGTCTGTTCTCTCGCTCAGCGAGCGTTCGGACAAGCTCAGGGGCCATTGAGGGGTCCTCGCCACGGGGTGGGTCCCGCTGATGATGAGGTGGAGATACGGGCAGCTCTATAACTGCGACTCTGGGGCGCCAGCGTGCCCTTTTTGTGGGCCAATGCAGGCAATTCGCTACCCCATGCAGAGCCGGTATATATGTCCAGATATCGGGTAGAAGTTAAAGTCTGCACTGTCATCGGCTAAATTTGCATCCTCATATCGACACCAGACTCGGTGGGCTATGTCGGCATCAGCTCGGTGGAATATGACTTTTGAACGAACCAGAGACTTGCCAGACAAATCAACGTGTTCTCTGCGGTGTGGAATCTCAGTCGCCGGCGTTGTCTTAGTCACCGCGGTCTTAGGCGCTTCCTACGCTTCCGCCTCCCCGCTGGACGAAGCGACCCATGCCGTTGAATCGGTCACCGCTACTCCCCCGCCGTCGCTACCGAGCCTACCGAGCACGGCGCCACCGGTAACTCCTCCAGCGCCAGTCGGCACTCCCACCGCGCCTCAGGTTCCCGTCGATCATGTCCCGGTCGAGGTGCCGACTGGGAAGGTGCCAACGCCCTCGCCGGCGTCACACCCCGCGTCGACCCCGCCACGCAGTGTGACCAAGGTCTCGAGTCCCGGCGCTGAGCTGCCTTCGCTTCGCGGAGCTAATAGCTCCGCGAAGGAGTCCACCGGTATGGCTGCGAGCACCTCGACGGAAGCGGCGACGCAGCGGGCAGCTACCTCCGTTCCTAACGACGCCAATGTAGGTACGGATAGCTCACCAGGCCCACCCTCAGTCGAATCAGCAGAGGCAGCCCCTTTGTCGCGTTGGTTCGCTTACGTCTGGCCCGCGATTGTCCTAGGGCACACTGGGACTTTGGCAGCACTTTTGGCAAGATGGGAAAGTGCGAATTTGCCTCCAGCATTAACTTCGCTCTCAGCATCGGATGCTGTTCGGTTGCTCCCCCGACTCCTGGGCATCACGGGGGAGAGTGATGCCCCCACGCTCTCCAAGCAACCCGTCACGCCGACCGGCTCGCTTGCGCCGCCGCCCGTTGCTCCTGCGCCCGCCAACGGCGGAATGAGCCTCTTCCTCACGATAATCACTTCGCTATTAGCTCTAGTAGGTCTAATAGCCCTCGCCAGACTGACGGTGGGGGAGGAATTCTTCTCTTCCTTGCGATGGCACTGACACCTTCGTGAACGAGGGCAGGCGGCTAGTGGCGGTCAACCTTGGCCAGTTCGCGAGGCGGGGTCCGGCGAAAGTGAGTTCGGCTTCCAGTAATTTGCTCTATCGGGCCAGATTCGGCTCTATAGACGAGCAGATTTTGGTTCCCGCCGGGGCCTTGTCTCGTCCCTCGCGAAACCGTTCACACGGCTTGGAACGCAGGTTCAGAGGCCCTGGGCGGCCTGATCATCATCTCGCCGGGGGGTTGAGCACCAATTCGTAGAGGTCGAGGCGAACTCAAGCCCCGCTTGGCCGGAGCGCCCGTGCCCGGCTAAAAACCCCTTGCCCGCTGACCGCGTCGGCTAACTTGCTTCTATTGCGATGGCAATGGGCATGAGGAAGCCTCTTCTGGCATTGCTCGGTATAGCCGTGGCGGTGCTGGCTCTCTCCGTGCCCACCGCGGGCGCCGCGACGCCGCGGACGGCCGACTCATTTGTCGACTCGATCGGCGTCAACGTCCATCTGGGGTACAGCGGGACGGCTTACGCGGAGCGATACGAGGGCATCAGGGAGCGGCTCAGGGAGCTTGGGGTCCGGCATATTCGCGGCGACCTCTATTTAGGTATCCCAGATCTCAACCAATGGAACGAGCTCGCAAGCG
>DATNGU010000004.1:0-5918 GCA_035605775.1 Solirubrobacterales bacterium
TCGCCGACCGGGGCCTCGTCGCGTGACTCGACCATGCGATTGCCCCAGTCTTCGACCGCGGTCGCGAACAGATCTTCCTTGCGGCCAAAATGCGCGATCAGGGTGGGGACGGTCACTCCGGCCTCCTCGGCAACCTCATTCAGCGTTACGTCCTCGTAGGAGCGGGACAGGAAATGCTCCAGCGACACCTCGCGAATCCGCTCGGCCGTCTCCTCGGAGCGTTGCGCCCGGACGCTCATCCGGTATTGCCGCTTCCCCGTGGCCGCCGTCCCCTTCATTTCACTTATATAGGACTATAGTGAAAATGGAGGTCGCCGTCAATACAAAAGGAGAGAAATCCCGACTCTGGTTGTGAAACGCGTACCAGCACGGTTGTGGTATGCGCCGAATTGGAGAATGATCGTTCGGTGCGGGCATCTAGGACAGCACCGTGGGTGGTGGCATCGCTGACGGCGGCGGGCCTCGCCCTCGCCCTCGACCGCAGTTCCGGGGCCTACAGCATCAGCATCGGGGGGCTCCTTGGCTGGAGCCTGGCAACCCTCCCCATCGCGCCCCTGTGGATACCGCGCAGCGCAATCGAGGACGTCGCCTCGCAGCTCACGCTCTCGCCGCGCCGGCGAGCAGGTGCTGCGGGCACTGGTAATCGCCGCGCAGATGGGCCTGCTCTACCCGGCGGGGACGGACGAGTCGATGCGGCGAGAGCTGAGGGGGTGGAGAGGTTGAGCCTTGCCGCGATCCTGGCCGTCGAGCTCGTCCGGGGGAAGGGAGATCAGGCCGGGTCGTTTCGGACCAGTTCTGAAGAAGCTCGGACTGCGAAGGGCCGCTTCGCGCGGTCCACAGGCACGACCGTGCCGAGCAGGCCGCGCACGGTTGCGACGAGAATTGCCAGGGGGTCGTAGTACTCGCGCCACACCTCGATCTGCCCATCGTGAACATCGAAGCGCCCACAAATCCAGAACTGGACTCGTAGGCGGCCCCACTGGAGAACGTCGGTGCGCTCGGTCAAGACGGTTGGTCCGTCGGCCGAGATCGCGTGTACGTGCATCTCTACCTCGGTGCCGATCTTGAGAAGGGCTTGAAACAGCTTGTGCACCCGCTTACGGCCGCGCACAGTGGGCATCCAGCTATTTTCGTACACCACGTCCTCTGCGAGAAGCCCTACTGCGGCATCGTTGTCCGTGGCCGTTCGCAGGTGGTCGATGAACCGCTCCACAACCGCCGTGGGCGTTGAATCGGTCATCACGCCTCCTCAGTCATGCCGAGCTGGCGCCGCGCCGCCTCGGCGGCGAGCTCGGAGCGGTTTCGCACGCCGAGCTTCGCGTAGATGTGGGAGAGGTGCACCTTGACGGTGCCTCGGGTGATGAACATCTGCTCTCCGATCTGGGGGTTGGTCAGGCCAGTCGCGGCGTGCCGTACGACCTCGAGCTCGGTGGGGGTCAGGCTCTCCCAGCCGCCCGGCGGGCGCTTGCGCTCGCCACGGGCACGGCGCGCCCATGCGACCGCCTCGCCGGCATCGAGGGCCCTCCCTTCGGCGAAAGCCCCCTCCAGGCCCTCGCTCTCAAGGCGCTCGTGCAGGGTCTGCTCCAGCGTCGCGACGCGCGGGCCCTGTGCCCCCGAGCGCACCAGCTCATGGCGAGCGCGGGCCTCCTCGGCGGCGCCAAGCAGCCGAGCTGCCTCCTCGTCGCTGTGCAGGCCCGCGGCGACCTCGGCGAGCAACTCAAGCGCATCGGGGATCAAGGCGACCAAGCCGCGGGCCTCGATCGCCTCCAGGGCGCGGTGCACGTGCCCGTCGGCCTCGCTCCATTGCTCCATATCGAGCAAGACGGACGCGAGGCACATAGAGGCCCGAGCGAGAATCCAAGACGCTCCTATCCGCTCGGCCACATCTACCGCTTGACGGGCGCTGCCCGCGGCCGGATCGCGATCGCCCAGCGCATACTGGACGTCGGCCTGGACCTGCAGCGCGTACCCAAGCATGTAGCCACCGTCGAGCCCGGTCGCGATCTCCGCCGACAGACGCCGCAGCGCCTCAGCGCCACGACCGTTTGCCGCTTCGGCCCGGGCAAGCGTGCATCCGAGCAGGCCGGTCACCAAGCCGGCGCCTGCCCTGACGGCGCGCTCGGTTGCCGCCTCCAAACGCTCCAATGCCTGCTCGGGGCGCCCGCGCAGCAGATCGGCGCGGCCCAGATACCACTGAGCCGCGCCCTCGGTGGTCGGCTCTCCCACTTCGCGCGCCGCCGCGATCGCCCGCCGGCAGTGCTCCTCACACGCCGCCCAGTCGGCGGACTCGCAGGCACCCGCGGCGGCTCCGCACCAGTGCCAGGCCAGTTGCTCGCGGTAGCCCATCCTCTCGATCAGGGGAAGGACCTCCCCTTCGGTCGCGAGGACCTCCTCATGTCGGCTCTCCCAAAGGTAGGTCCAGGCCAGGATCTGGGTGGCGTCGGCCACGCACCACTCATCGCCGCTCTCGCGCGCGAGAGCCAGCGATCGCTCCTGCCCCCGTCGGGTGCCTTTTGGATCGAAGAGGAGCGTGACCGTTCCCATCGCATCCAGCGCCCGCGCCATGGTCGAGTGGTCGCCGGCCGCCTCGGCGAGTTCGAGGGCCTCTTCGCCATACTCGATTGCCTGGTCATAGCCGCCGCCATAAACCATCAGGTAGGCGCGGCCCCACAGCGCCCGGGCGCGCAGAGGAGCGTCCGCGGCCGCCGCGTCGAGCGCCTGCGCATATCCACTCTCGGCGGCCGCGAAGCGCCCCCCCAACTTCCAGTAGAAGGTCAGGGCAACCGCCAGCCGCAGCGCCTTGTCGGGATCGGTTTGCGCCGCGTGCTCCAGCGCGCTCGTCAGGTTCGAGTCCTCGGCGGCGAGCGTCCGCAGCCAGAGGTGCTGATCGGCCCTTCCCAGATGCGGCTCGACCTCCTCGGCGAGGGCGAGCAGCGCGTCGCGGTGGCGGTCGCGCACGGACACCTCCTCAGGAGACTGGCCGAGGTGATCGAGCGCGTACTGCCGCACCGTCTCCAGCAGGCGGTAGCGGGTGCTCGGCTCGCCGTCTTCGACGACAACCAGTGACTTGTCGACCAGCGAGCCGAGCAGGTCGAGCACCGCGACGCGCTCGAGGTCCTCACCGGCGGTCACCTCCTCCGCCAGATCGAGCGTCCAGCCGCCGGTGAATACGGCCAGCCGGCGCAGCAACCGCCGCTCGTCTTCCTCCAGCAGCTCATAGCTCCAATCGACCGACGCTCGCAGCGTCTGCTGGCGCGGCAGCGCGCCTCGCGCCCCGCCGGTCAGCAGGCGGAAGCGATCGGCGAGCGCCGCGGCGATCTCCTCGACGGCCATCAGCCGCACCCGCGCGGCGGCGAGCTCGATTGCGAGCGGTATGCCGTCCAGCGCATGGCAGATGCCGGCTACGGCGGCCGCGTTGTCGTTGCTGATGGAGAAGTTAGGGCGGACCTTCAGCGCCCGCTCGATGAAGAGCCGGACGGCATCGGACTGCGCCAGCCCCTCGATCGGCTCGTGCATGCGCTCAGCGGGCAGCGACAGCGACGGCACCCGCCAGCTGGTCTCCCCGGCGACGCCCAGCGGGGCGCGGCTGGTGGCGAGAATCGCCACCCCGGGGGCAGCGCGGAGCAGGGCTTCCGCCGCTGCGGCGCTCGCCTCCAGCAGGTGCTCGCAATTGTCGAGGACGATCAGCGCCCGCTGTTCGGCGAGGTGGGAAACGGCCGCCTCCAGCGGCGTCTGGCCGGACAGTGGCCGAACGCCCAGAGCCGCGGCCAGCGCCGATCCAACCCGCTCGGGATCGAGGACCGGGGCCAGCTCCACCCACCAGCTGCCGTCGGGGTAGCAATCCACCGTGTCGGCAGCCGTCTGCAGCGCCAGCCGGGTCTTCCCACATCCTCCCGCCCCGGTCAGCGTCAGCAGCCGCGTGCCTTCCAGCGTCCTCTGGATCTCACCTAGCTCGGTGACCCGCCCGACGAAGCTGGTGAGTTGGCCGGGAAGGTTGTTCGGAAGCGCGTCGAGCGAACGCAGGGCCGGGAACTTTTGCGGAGCGTCCCCGTCGAGGAGCTCATGCACATGCTCGGGCCGGCCGAGATCGCGCAGGCGGTGTACCCCTCGGTCGGCCAGCCGAGCCCCGTCCGGCAGGCGGTCGACCACGAGGTCGTGCGTGGCCCGGGAGAGAAGGACCTGGCCGCCGTGCGCGAGCTCGCGCAACCGCGCGCAGCGGCTCAACGCCAGCCCGAAGTAGTTGCCCTCGTCTCGCAGCTGCGCCTCCGCCGTATGCAGCGCGACGCGCACCCGCAGCGGCGGTCCCTCGGGCCAGGCGTGTGCGCCCATGCGACGCTGGACCTCCAGCGCCGCCGCGACCGCATCCGAGCCTCGCGAGAAGGCGGCGACGATGCTGTCGCCCTCGCCCTGCTCGACCGGCCGCACTCCTTCGTGGAGCGCTACCGCCCCCTCCAGCAGCGCATAGTGCTCGGGCACGGCACGCGCCATCGCCTCCGGCTCGTCCTGCCAGAGGCGCGTCGAGCCCTCGATGTCACTCAGCAGGAAGGTGACCGTGCCAGCCGGTAGCGCAAACGTTGCTGTCTGGCTTCCTTCCACATCTCCCCAGATGAGCGGACGACCGAGCGCCCAGCCCGCCGCGGATGTTCTCACAGAGCCGGTAACTGGATCGCCCGCGGCTACTGGGCCCACAACAGCAGGCACGCGCTGGTTTTGATCGACGTCAGGCATCGGACCGCGCCGCGACGAATTCGGGGCGGCATCTCAGCAGTGCGACGCCGATGCCGGCCAGAAGATGCAGACAGCCAACGCGAGAGACAGTAGACATGGCCACCTCCATGAAGGCCAGCCCGGGTGGCCGGCATCAAGGCGAAGCTATGACCTGCAGGTGGCCACTACATCTGCCAGATGGCATAAATCTGCCCCAGGCCTGGCTCTTCGCTGAGTGGTTTGGGCGACAGCTCCCGTGGTGGGAAGCCGAGAGCCCAAAAGATCAGGAACGTGGGTCGGGTGGGCGCGCCGCATGCGCTCTAGGCGCGCCCGGTCGGAGTGCGTACCGGCTTGGGCCTGACGCAGCCGCCGTTCTCCGGACCGTATAAAGAGAGCTATCCGAGCCAAATTAAAATCCCGTAGCGGTGCCTCCGAGGATGTTAGAATGCTCAAATTCAGCGAGGAGGGGTGGTTTCGCTGTATGGCTGTTCTAGGAGCCCCGTAGGCGCATAGCGCGCTTAAGGAGGTTCACATGCGTAGGAAGATGCTGGCATTGGCGCTCACCGTAGGCGCTTTAACGATCCCGGTCTCATCGGCCTTTGGAGCGCCAGACTTCGGTCCCGGCAACAGCAGCAAGGGACCCAATGACGGTGGGGCCAAGTGTCATGCGCCCGGACACGGGACCGGTCCAGGGGCCAACGATCCAGTTCCCGGCTGCAAGGGCACGTAGGAAGGGAAGGGCCCACCTTTGTGGTGGGCCCATATGTTCCTGGGCCCAAGAAAGCCCAACAGGGATGAGCGAAGCTGAAACGGCCCCTGCGCCAGGTTTAAGCGGCGAGGGCACCGGGGAACACAAGTAGCGGCTAAACGAGAAAGGACCGTCTATGCGACGCCCCGACTTGCCTCGTCTACGCTCGAAGTGGTGCACATGTCCTGCATGGTTTCTCGCAATCGTGCCAGTGGCCATGCTCGCCCTCGCCGCTGTGGCCTGGGCCGCACCGTCCGGCTCAAGCGATCTGAGGATCACCAAGACCGACAACCCGGATCCGGTCAATGTCGGATCGACTCTTACCTACACGATCCTGGTGCAAAACCTCGGACCAGACACGGCAACCGGCGTGACCGTCACCGATCAGCTTCCGAAGGGCGTCGACTTCGTCTCCGCCACTGCAACCGCAGGTCAGTGCGCGCGCAAAGGGAAGAAAGTCACC
>DATNGU010000005.1:0-5378 GCA_035605775.1 Solirubrobacterales bacterium
TCCTCGCCTTTGACGATCCCGTAGCCCATCGGGTTGCTCGCGTCGACCTCCCAACCGAAGAGCTCCGAGTAGTAGCTCTGCAGCTTGCCTCCGTCCTTACCTACGACCTCGAAGTGAACGACTGGCTGTCCCATAACACTCTCCTTTGTGGATGTTCATGGGCGCTTCATAGACCTCATAGGCGAGGGAACGAAGCGCATGTCCTTCCTCAGACCTATCCCGCTTCCGAATAGGCGGGCTCGCGGGCGGTGCCACGTGCCTCCTCGTCCGCCGCCATCGCCGCCGGATCTGGCAGCGGTTCTTCGCGCAGCACGAAGACCGCTATCGCCAAAGCGACGCCGACTAGCCCGGCGCCAACCAGATAGGCGAGGTGAAAGCCGGAGTTCAGCGCGGCCGCAAACGAGGCGCCGCCGTCGCGCAGGGTGTCGGTGCGCTCGGTCGCCAGCGTCGCCAGCACCGCGAGGCCGATCGCACCGCCGACCTGCGCGCTGGTGTTGACCACGCCCGAGGCCAAGCCGGCGTCGCTGGGCGTCGCACCCGACATCGCCACGGTCATCAGCGACGGGAAGGAGATGCCGATGCCGATGCCGATCAGGAGCAACGGCGCCAGCATGTCGGTGAGGTAGCTGCCGTCGACGGGAGTGCGGGCGAAGAGCAGCAGGGCGACGGCAACCAGCACCATGCCCGGGATCAGCATCCGGCACGGCCCGAAGCGCATGATCAGTTTTTCCGAGTAGCCGAGTGACAGCGTCGCCATCACGAGCGTAGTCGGCAGGAAGGCGAGGCCGACCTCAAGCGGGTCGTAGCCGAGGATCCTCTGCATGTAGAGGGCGCCGAGGAAGAACATCGAGAACATCCCGGCGACGAGCAGCATCTGCAGTGCGTTCGCGCCAGAGACGTTACGGGACCGGAAGAGGCGCAGCGGCATCAACGGGTTGGCGATGCGCGCCTGGCGCACCAGGAACGCGGCTCCCAGCGCCAGCGATATCCCCCCCATCACCAGCGTCTGGGTCGACCCCCAACCATTGTCGGAGACCTCGAGGATCGTGTAGACGCCGAGCATCAGGCCACTGGTGATCAGCACTGCGCCGGGGATGTCGGCACCCTCGCCGAAGCCGATCCCGTCCGGATTGGCCACCAGCCGCCGCGCCATCAGCGCGGTCGCGATCCCGACCGGCAGGTTGATGAAGAAGATCCAGTGCCAGGCAATCGCCTCGGTCAGGACGCCACCGATCAGCAGCCCGATCGCGCCGCCGGCGGAGGCGACAAAGCCGTAGACGCCGATTGCTTTCGCCTGCTCGCGCGGCTCGGGGAACATCGTCACGATCATTCCCAGAATCACGGCCGAGGTCAGCGCGCCGCCGATTCCCTGCACGAAGCGGGCACCGATCAGCATCTCCTGGCTCTGCGAGAGACCGCAGAGCAGCGAGGCCGTGGTGAAGACGGTGAGGCCGACGAGGAAGATGCGCCGTTGCCCGAGCAGGTCGCCGAGCCGGCCGGCGAGCAGAAGCAGGCCGCCAAAAGAGACGAGGTAGGCGTTGACAACCCAGGCCAGGTTGCTCTGTGAGAAGCCGAGGTCGTCCTGAATCGAGGGCAGAGCGACGTTGACGATCGTGATGTCGAGGACGATCATCAGCATGCCGGCGCAGAGCACATATAAGGCCAGCCAGCGGCTGCCCTCCTCGGCCTTCGGGGCTCCTGCGGTCGCTGCTGTCGCTGCTCCGTTGGCGCTCATCTGGCTCGCCTCCTCGTTTCTCGGGCTCGTCGCGGTCATCTCGTTGGCTACCCTAGCAAAGGTTCAGAAAAACAACTACCTGGTTGCAATTTTGCATTACGAGGCTAGACTGGTCGCATGGGAACGAGGCGCTCATATGGGGAGGCGTGCCGTTTCGCCTACGCCCTCGACCTGATTGGCGAGCGCTGGGCCCTGCTCGTCGTGCGCGAGCTACTGCTCGGCCCGAAGCGCTTCACCGACCTCCGCGCGGGGCTTCCCCACGCCAGCCCAAACATCCTCTCGGGCCGCTTGCGCGAACTCGAGCAGGCCGGTGTCGTTCATCGTCGCAAACTGCCCCCGCCGGCGGGCTCCCAGGTTTACGAGCTGACCGAGTGGGGCGAGGAGCTGGAGCCGATCGTTACTCAGCTCGGCGCTTGGGGCGCTCGCTCTCCGGTGCCGCCCGAGAGCATGGAGATCGGCCCCGACTCAATCGTCCTCGCGCTGCGCTCCCTCTTCGACCCCGCGGCGGCGGCGGGGGTCGAGGCGAACTACGCGCTGCGGCTGGACGGCGAAAGCTTTCACGTCGAGGTGAGCGGCGGCGGGCTCGAGCTCGGCCGCGGCGAGCCGGCCGACGGTCCCACCCTGGCCATCACCACCGACGCCAGCGCCCTCGCCGGCCTGCTGGCCGGCGAGCTTCCGCTCGACGCGGCGCTCGAGTCGGGTGCGATCGAGCTCGAGGGCTCCAGGCGGGAGACGCAGCGCTTTCTCCGCCTCTTCCCGATGCCGGAACCGCAGCCCGCATAAGACCTATCCCGGTAGGGGTGAAACGTCTTGTACTTTTTCCGGGGGCGACAACCTCGGACGGCCACCCCTGTCTTCGGAAAAAGTTAAGTGAAACCCCTACCGGGATAGGTCCTTAATGGCCTAGCTCATTTGGCGACCGGCCCGAGGACGTTGGCCGCTCCAGTCATCCCGGCCAGGTTGGGATGGACCGGCGCCGCCGGGTTGGTCGGCACGACCGGCTCGACCCAGCGCGTCGAAGGACCCTTGCAGGCGTCGTGGCCGATGCTGGCCTGGTACCAGTTGACGATGGTGGCCCCGTCGGCCGCCGCCTGGGTGGCAAGCATCGCGTTCAGTTCTTTCTGCTTTGAACGCAGGTAGGGGACGTCGCCGAAGCCCATCGGCATCTGCGGCCAGCAGCCGAAGCCCGTCTCCGGGAAGATCGCCGCGTAGTTGACGACGAAGACTTTCGCCGCCGGCGAACGGGAATGGATTCCCTGCAGGACGGCCGCTACTTTCGGCGCCGTCGCTGCGATTCGTTCGGCGATCTGATCTTTGCCGCCCGAGTTGTATTTGTCTTTGCAGGGGGTGCTGAACGGGTTGAGGGTGACGCAGCTGAGGGCGATTTCGGAGAAGCCGATGTCGTTGCCGCCGATCGTCAGCGAAACCCTCGTCGTTTCCGCGTCGAGCGAGTCAAACTGCGGCGGGTTGGTGCCAAGTTCGGTGCTCTGCGGGTTGGTCATGTCCTCGGTGGTGGCGCCGCTGCAGCTCGGGTCGCGCAGCGTCAGGCCGATGCTCGGCGCCGCCAGGTGCGCGTAGTTGTGATCCGACTTGAGGCAGCCGAGCGGCGCGATCTGGTTGGGGATGATGGGGCCGGCGGCATAGGAGTCGCCGAGCGCCACGTAGTTGGCGGCGCGGGCGGCGCCGGCAAAGGCGGCAAGGACCGCCAGCATCGCGAGGGCCAGAACGGCTGCGCGCCACAGCCGCTGGGGGTTGGACTGGGTTGAGTGGCTCATATCCTTCTCCTCTCGGTGGGACAGGCGCCCGTCCCCTTTGGGTGGGAAGAGCGGCCAGTACCCGTTTTTCCCTAAGTTAATCCCGAGCAATCGATTCGGGTAGCGGGGCATGGACGTTTGTGCGGCCGTGACGCTCAACGACCCAGGCGACCGAAGCTGTGGCCGGCGGGGGCGACGGCGCGCAGCTGGGCGACGGCGGGGTGGCGCACCTCCCGCTGTACGTCCGGCGATGCCGTGAGCTCGGCGACCTCGGAGACGAGGACGTTGGTCGTGCCCTCGCGCCGCTCGAGCCTGCCCTTGGCGCGGACCAGCGGGGAGGCGCGGACCTCGGCACGGTTGCGCTCGTAGACCTGGGGCGGGACGATCAGGTTGACCGTGCCGCGCTCGTCCTCGAGCAGCATGAAGACGATGCCTTTGGCGGTCTCGGGACGCTGGCGGGCGACGACCATCCCGGCCACCTCGACCGTGCCGCCGTTGGGGATCTTCTCAAGGTCAGTGCTGCGCAAGAGTTCATAGCCAAGGCCGGGTCGCATCAGCGCCATCGGATGCTCGCCCAGCGTCATCCCGGTCGAGCGGTAGTCGGCGATCGCCTCCCCCCACGCACCCAGCGGCGCCAGCTGCGGCACCTCCGGCGTCTCCAGCGGCAGCGCCATCTGCGTCCCCTGGCCACGCCGCACCCCGGTCGCGGCAACACCAGCGTCCCAAAGCGCCGCCCGCCGTCCGCCGTCCGCGGACGTGTCGGTGCTGCGGTGGCCTTTATCCACCGGCACGTCCCCCGCCAGGTCGTCGAGGGCGCCGGCCCAGGCCAGACGCTCGAGGCCGTCGCGCGTCGCGCCCGAGCGCGAGGCGAGGTCGGCGATCCCTCGGTAGGGCCCGCTCCGCTCCCGCTCGGAGACCAGGCCCTCCATCTCCTCCGCACGCACTCCCTTGACGTAGCCGAGGCCGATCCGCACGATCCGGCCGCCGCGCAGCTCCGGCTCTCCCGCCACCTGGCGTGGTGTTTCGACGTGGCAGAGGACACGGCTGCGGTTGGCGTCGGGACCGTCGAGGCGCACGCCGCGGCGCTGCGCCTCGTGGACCAGCGCGTCGGGCGGGTAGAAGCCCATAGGCTGCTCGTTGAGCAGCGCGCAGAGGAACTCCGGCGCATAGTGGATCCGCAGCCAGGCCGACTGGTAGGCGAGCAGCCCGAAAGCGGCCGAGTGGGCCTTTGGGAAGCCAAAACCGGAGAAGCCCTGGATCTGCTCCCAGACCCGCTCGGCTACGTCGAGCGGAACTTCGTTCGCCCCCACTGCTCCAACGAGGAAGCGGTCGTGGTGCTCTTCAATCGCCTGCTGGGAGCGCTTGCGGCTCATCGCCCGCCGCAGCCCGTCCGCCTCGGCGTGGCTGAAGCCGGCAAGGTCGATCGCCACCTCGAGCACCTGCTCCTGGTAGACGATCGTGCCGAGGGTCTCCTTCAGCGCCCCCTCCAGCAGCGGGTGCTCATAGGGGATCTCGAAGGCCGGGTCCTCGCGCTGCCGCTTGCGCCTCTCTATATAGGGGTGGACGGCGCCGCCCTGGATCGGGCCCGGGCGCACCAGCGCCACCTGCACGGTGAGGTCGTCGAGGTTCTCCGGCCTGGTGCGGGGCAACATCTGCATCTGGGCGCGGCTCTCGATCTGGAAGACGCCGGTCGTCTCCGCGGCGCGGATCGACTCGAAGGTCTCTGGGTCGTCGAAGCGGATGCGGGAGAGGTCGAGTCGTTGATCGCGGGTCCGCCCCACTTCCTCGACGCAGCGCTCGACCGCCGAGAGCATCCCCAGCCCGAGCAGGTCGATCTTGAGGAAGCCGGCGTCGGCGCAGGAGTCCTTGTCCCACTGGACGATCTGCCG
>DATNGU010000006.1:0-3879 GCA_035605775.1 Solirubrobacterales bacterium
CGGGCGCTTGCGGCCCTTGCGAATAAGTTGGTTCGTGTTCGGCACGGGCGCGCATGGTAGCGGGCCGCCGCTTTTGGGGCCACAACGAGGAGCGCACCACCAAGCATCAGACCGGCTGCGGCGGCGATCTGGGCATAGAAGCCGTCAAAGAGGACAGCCTTCGCGCCGGAGAAGCGAGAAGCCTGGACGCCGGCATCGACCCCCGCCGGCAGGTCGACCAGCAGGATCACGGCGAGGCTGAGCAGGCCGAGGGCAAAGATGACTCGCCCCAGGCTCCGCCGCCGCCCGTTATGGAGCACGACGAGGGCGAGGGCAGCGGCCAGCAGCGCCACCGGAACCAGCAGGTAGGCGTGGGCCTGGCCAGCGGTCTCGGCGCCGACCGTGGGAGGAGATGCGGCCGGTAGCCCGGCATAGCCCGGCTGACCGATCTCTACCGCGCGGTAGTCGACGAATTGGGATGCGATCAGGCTGCCGGCGGCAGCGAGGATGGTTAGACAGATGGCTCGCTCTGGCGTGAGGACGACGCTCGCGCGGGTCGCGCCTCGGATTGCCAGGTCGCGAGTTCGCAAGAGGCGCCGTTCGATCATCCCCAGGCCGCGGAAGAGGAGCGCCCCGACTGGGCGCAGCCGCCGCCCCAGCCGCCGTGACCATCGTTTTGCCGTGGTTTTGGTGCGATGCGCCGTCCGTGCGAGACGTGGCGAAGCCCTCACCAGCAGGCGGTTGACCCGGCGGTCGACCTTCCGGGTCAGCGTTTCCAGTCGTGCACGTACAATCAACCGGCGGCGCCGAACCGCTGCTATCATCGCGCGTCGCTCAGGCTTCTTTTTCGCAGTTCGTTTCGCCGGGCCCGCGAGGGCCTTTTTCATGCGCCGATCCCGGCTCTCGCCGGCAGGCCGTTTCTTTGATTTCCCTCGTTTCCGCTTCAAGACAACGCTTACCTTAAGACCATGCCACGTAACTTCCCCCTAGAGAAAACGCGCAACATCGGGATCATGGCGCACATCGACGCCGGTAAGACGACGACGACCGAGCGCATCCTCTACTACACCGGCCGCACCCACAAAATGGGCGAGGTCCACGAGGGCGCGGCTGTCATGGACTGGATGGGGCAGGAGCAGGAGCGGGGCATCACGATCACCTCCGCGGCCACCGCCTGCGAGTGGAATGGCCACCGGATCAACATCATCGACACGCCGGGGCACGTCGACTTCACGGTTGAGGTCGAGCGCAGCCTTCGTGTCCTTGACGGCGCGATCGCCGTCTTTGACGCCGTCGCCGGCGTCGAGCCCCAGTCAGAGACGGTGTGGCGACAGGCCGACAAGTACAAGGTTCCGCGCTTCGCCTACATCAACAAGATGGACCGCACCGGCGCCGACTTCTTCAATGCGGTGGAGACGATGAAAGACCGCCTGGGCGCAAATCCGCTGCCGATCCAGCTGCCGATCGGCAGCGAGGGCGACTTCGAGGGCGTGATCGATCTCATCGAGATGGTGGCGCTGGTCTGGAAGGACGAGCTGGGGACGGAGTTCGAGACGGTCGAGATCCCCGCCGATCTCGTCGAGCAGGCTGAGGAATACCGCAACCAGCTGATCGAGGCTTGCGCCGACTACGACGACGAGTTGATGGAGGCCTACCTTGGTGAGGAGGACATTCCCCACGAGCGGATCGCCTCGTCCCTTCACCGCGCCTGCCTCGACACCAAGGTAACGCCGGTCCTCTGTGGCTCCTCTTTCAAGAACAAGGGCGTGCAGCCATTGCTTGACGCGATCGTCGAGTTGCTGCCCTCGCCGCTCGAGGTGCCGCCCGTAACTGGCCTGTTGCCGGTCGCCAAGGGTGACAGCGAGCCCACCGAGGCCGAGCGCCCCGCCGACGACAGCGGACCCTTCGCCGCGCTCGCCTTCAAGATCATGACCGACCCCTACGTCGGCAAACTCACCTATTTCCGCGTCTACTCGGGCAAGCTCGAGGCGGGTGGCCGTGTGCTCAACGTCAAAACGGGGCGGACCGAGCGAATCGGGCGGCTGCTGATGATGCACGCCAACAGTCGCGAGGAGATCGAGGAGGTGTACTCGGGCGACATCTGCGCCGGGGTCGGCCTAAAGGAAACGGGTACCGGCGACACGTTGGCCGCGCCCGACGCCCCGATCGCGCTGGAGAGCATCGAATTTCCTGAGACGGTGATCGCGGTCGCGATCGAGCCGAAAACGAAAGCCGACCAGGAGAAGATGGGGACCGCCCTGCAGCGCCTCGGCGAGGAGGACCCGACCTTCCGGATCGAATCCGACGAGGAGACCGGGCAGACGCTGATCCACGGGATGGGCGAGCTGCACCTCGAGGTGATCGTCGACCGCATGCTGCGCGAGTTCAAAGTCGACGCCAACGTCGGCAAACCCCAAGTCGCCTACCGCGAGACGATCCGCAAGGAGGTCAAGAAGGTCGAGGCGCGTTTCGTCCGCCAGACCGGTGGCCGCGGCCAATTTGGCCACGTCGTGATCAACGCCGAGCCGGCGCCGGGCGAGGGCTTCGAGTTCGTCAACAAAATCAAGGGCGGCACCATTCCCGGCGAATACATCGGCCCGGCCGAACAGGGGATGAAAGAGGCGCTCGAGAACGGCGTTAAGGCCGGCTACCCGATGGTCGACGTCAAAATCGAACTGATCGACGGTTCCTTCCATGACGTCGACTCTTCGGAGATGGCTTTCAAAATCGCCGGCTCGATGGCGATCCAGGAGGCCGCTCGCAAGGCTGACCCGGTTCTGCTCGAGCCGGTGATGGCGGTCGAGGTAGTCACCCCCGAGGACTTTCTTGGTGATGTCATCGGCGATCTCTCGCGGCGACGCGGCAAGGTGCAGGGCCAGGAGCAGCGCGGCAATGCACTCGCCGTGCATGCGTTTGTGCCACTGGGAGAGATGTTCGGTTACGCGACCGATCTGCGCTCCTCGACCCAAGGTCGCGCCACCTACACGATGCAGTTCGAGCGTTACGAGGAGGTCCCGTCCAACATCGCTGAGGAGATCGTCGAACACCGAGCGGGCGAGCCGGTAGGAGCTACCTCGTGAATCTGGCTATATTTCCCAGGTTCGCCCGCAGGCAGCGAATTATCTGCTGCCCAGCAGCTGCAAGCAGACTCAATCACCCAAGTCAGACAGAACCCGACTTCGAAAGGTAGAACGGAGAGCGATGTCAAAGGAGAAGTTCGAGCGCGATAAGCCGCACGTGAACGTCGGCACGATCGGTCACATCGACCACGGCAAGACGACGCTGACGGCCGCGATCACCACGACCCTCTCCGGCAAGGGTGACACCGAGGCGAAGAGCTTCGAGGAGATCGACAACGCTCCGGAGGAGAAGGAGCGCGGGATTACGATTGCGACCTCACACGTCGAGTACGAAACCGAGAATCGTCATTACGCCCACGTCGATTGCCCGGGTCACGCCGACTACGTCAAGAACATGATTACCGGCGCCGCCCAGATGGACGGCGCGATCCTGGTCGTCTCGGCCGCCGACGGCGTTATGCCGCAGACCCGGGAGCACATCCTGCTCGCCCGTCAGGTCAACGTCCCGCACGTGGTCGTCTTCCTCAACAAGGTCGACCAGGTCGACGACGACGAACTGATCGAGCTGGTCGAGGAGGAGGTCAAGGAACTCCTTGACGAGTACGACTTCCCGGGTGACGACACCCCAATCGTCAAAGGCTCGGCGCTGAAGGCGCTGGAGGGAGACGAAGAGGCTCAGAAAGCGATTTTCGAACTGGCCGAGGCGCTCGACTCCTACATTCCGGAGCCGGTTCGCGAGCTCGACAAGCCCTTCCTGATGCCGATCGAGGACATCTTCTCGATCACCGGCCGCGGCACCGTCGCCACCGGGCGTATCGAG
>DATNGU010000007.1:0-6696 GCA_035605775.1 Solirubrobacterales bacterium
CTTCGAGGAGCCGACGCCGATCCAGGAGCAGGCGATCCCGGAGCTGCTCGCCGGCCACGACGTGATCGGCCAGGCGCAGACCGGCACCGGGAAGACGGCCGCCTTCGGCCTGCCCCTTCTCCAGTACCTCGATCCGGCCGAAGAAGAGGTGCAGGCGATCGTCTTGACCCCGACCCGCGAGCTCTGCATCCAGGTGACCCAGGCATTGCGCGCCTACGCCGAGCACGTCGACGTCGAGATCGTCGCTGTCTTTGGCGGTGCGCCGATCAAATCGCAGCAGGCGCAGCTGCGTGCCGGCGCTCATGTTGTCGTCGCGACTGTGGGCCGGATGATGGACCTGATGTCGCGCCGTTCACTGGTTCTTACCGCAGCCCGTTACATCGTTCTCGACGAGGCCGATGAGATGCTCGACCTGGGCTTCATCGAGGACGTCGAGAAGATTCTGCGGATGTGCCCCAGCGGTCGCCAGACGGCGCTCTTCTCGGCGACGATGCCGCCGCCGGTCAAACGGCTCGCCGAGAGTTACATGTACGACCCGTCGACGATCAAAATCACGCCGAAAAAGCTGACCGTCGACGCGATCGCCCAGGCTTTCGTAGAGGTGCCGGCGAACGAGAAGGCCCCGCGCTTAGTCGAGCTGTTGAAGACCGAGGAGCCGGAGCAGGCGATCATCTTCTGCCGCACCAAAATCGGCGCCTCGAAGCTGGAGAAGACGCTGAAGGACAAAGGCCTCGACGTAAAGGCGCTGCACGGCGACATGAGCCAGGGCTCGCGTGACGGCGTGATGATCGCCTTCAAGGACCATCGGGTGCGGCTCCTGGTCGCCACCGACATCGCCGCCCGTGGGCTCGACATCGAGCACGTCACCCACGTCATCAACTACGACGTCCCCGCTTCCTCTGAGGTCTACGTGCACCGGATCGGACGCACCGGCCGGGTCGGACGCACCGGCCGGGCGATCACTTTCGTGACGCCGGCGCAGCGCGACGAGATCCAGCGGATCGAGCGCGACGTGAAAACCACGATTGGCGAGTGGGAGAGCCCCGAGGAGCGGATGGAACACGCGCCGCGCCCCCGCCGTCGCGAGCGCGCCAGGCCCCGCGAAAACGGCGGTGAGGAGGCCAAGGCCGTTGGCGCCGAGGAGGGCGAGGGCAAGGGGGTCAAGCTCTTTGTCAACCGCGGAGAGCGCAGCGGCATCACCGAGGAGGACCTGCGCTGGGCGCTGCGCGAGGGCGCGGTGCTGTCCGACGAGGCGATCCACGACGTCCGTGTCCTGCACCGCTTTTCTTTCGTCGAGGTGGATCCCGCGCAGGCCGATCGCACGGTTGAGTTTCTCGACGGGACGAAGCTGAAAGGCAAAGAGATCCGGCTGGAGATCGCTAACAGCTAGCGCTCGGCGCTGGCGCTCCTCAGCGCTCGGTCAGTTCAGTGATCTTGGCGAAGAGGCGATCGAAGTCGATCGGCTTGTTGACGTAGCCGTCGATCTCCAGGTCGGCTCGGTCGCCGTTGCCATCGCCGCCGTCGGTGTGAGCGCTGACGATCAGCACCGGCGTCTCGACCCCCATGGCGCGCAGCTCCCGCAGTGCGTCGATGCCTGACTTGCGGGGCATCATCGCGTCGAGCAGGAAGATGTCGTGGGGGTTGTCCGCGGCGCGCAGCACGGTGTCGATCACCTCTTGACCGTCAGCCGCGGTCTCGACCTCATGTCCCTCCATCTTGAGGCGGGTCTGCACTAGCAGCAGAATCGTCTCCGAGTCGTCTGCGACGAGGATCTTTGCCATCAGGCCTCAGCCCCTGAGCGCTCCGCCTCACTCACGTTGGAGACACCGATCGCGGGCAGGCGGACACGGAAAATCGAGCCCTTGCCCGCGGTCGAGGAGGCAGCGATCGTGCCGCCGTGGAGCTCGATCAGCGATTTTGAGATCGCCAATCCAAGCCCGGTGCCGCCGACCCGCTGGGTCTCCCCGGCGTCGCCGCGAGTGAAGCGTTCGAAAATGTGGTCTAGCTGCTCTGGGGGGATCCCCGGTCCGTTGTCGATCACGTCGATCTCAACTTCGGCACCGGCACGCCGAGCCTTCACCTCGATTCCCGCTCCTTCCGGGCAATACTCGTTCGCATTCGTAAGGAGATTCACCAGTACTTGGCGAATCCGGTCTCGATCGGCTTCCACCTGGGGCAGATCGGCTCCGATCTCCTGGCTCAGCTCCTGCCGCCGGCCGTCGAGCTGGGCCCCCATCGTCCGCACGGCGTCTTCGATCAGGCTCGCCGCGTCGGTCGGCTCCGGACGAATCGTCAAGCGACCGGCGTCGCTGCGTGCAAGGTCGAGCAGGTCGTTGAGGAGGCGGACCAGGTGGCGGGTGTTGTCGAGAATCACCTCGACCGTTTCGGCCTGCTTCGGGGTGAGCCTCTCGCGCTCCAACAGCAGCAGCTCGGCGAAGCCCTGCACGGAGGTGAGGGGGCTGCGCAGCTCGTGCGAGGCGGTGAGGACGAACTCGTCTTTCATCCGGTCGAGCTGGTCGCGTTCGCCGGCTCGCCGCTGCAGCTCGTCGGCCATCTCGTTGAAGGCGGTGCCGAGGGTCGCGGTCTCCGAGAGCCCCCCTACCTTGACCCGGGCATCGAGGTCGCCGCCGGCTAACTGCCCCGACGCGTCGACCAGGTCCTCGAGCGGCCGGCGCATCGAGGCGATCAGCCCGGTGAACAGCAGCGCGGCGCCGGTCAAGCCGGCAATCAGGCCCGCCCCGACCAGAAGCGCCGTATCGCGCGTCTCGTTGGCGATATCGTCGCGCAGCGTTTGCCGGCGTTGCTGCTGGGCGACGATCGTGGCTCGAGCTGCGGCCGGCTTCTGCCCTGCTGCCAGGCGGCTACGGGCGTCGATCTCTTGCTGGTAGGACCGGGAGGTGGCGTTCTCGTAGTCCTGGCGTTGCTGCAGGAAGCGGGCGACGCCGATCACCGCGAGGCCGGTGAGCACGGCAAAGGCGATGGCGAAGCCAATCGTCAGCCGGTTGGCGAGCGAGGCGTTGAGCCGGAAACGTCGTCGGGAATATGCTTGCGCCGCTATGGGCGACGAGGCTACAGGCACCCCCGACGGCATTGCGGCGGCGCCGGAGGGGATCGATCGCCCCGGGGTGGAGGCCTGGTTCGAACAGCATGTCGAGGGAGTCGAGCTGCCGCTCTCCTTCGAGCGGATCTCCGGCGGGCACTCGAACCTCACCTACGGCGTGACCGACGCCGCCGGCCACCGCTGGGCGCTGCGCCGGCCACCGCTCGGCAAGCGGCTTGGCTCCGCCCATGACATGGGCCGCGAGTACAAGGTGGTCTCGGCGCTCGGGCCGACCCCCGTGCCGGTGGCACCGGTGGCGGGCCTCTGCGGGGACGAGGACGTCAACGGCGCGCCCTTCTACGCGATGGAGTTCGTCGAGGGGCCGATCCTGCGCGGCCTCGCCGAGGCAGACGTCTTTCCCGAGGAGGAGGAACGGCGGGCGATCGGCGAGCGCGTCGCCAACACCCTGGTCGCGATCCACGCCGTCGACCCCGACGCGGTCGGCCTCGGCGACCTCGGTCGCAAGGAGGACTACGTGGCACGCCAGCTGCACCGCTGGAAGGGGCAGTGGGAGAAGTCCAAGACGCGCGAGCTGCCGGCGATCGACACTGTCCACGAGCGGCTCGCGGCGCGCATCCCCGAGCAGGGGCCGGCGACGATCGTCCACGGCGACTACCGACTCGACAACATGATCCTCACGCCCGGGGGCGAGGTCGCCGCCGTCGTCGATTGGGAGCTCTGCACGCTCGGCGACCCGCTCGCCGACGTCGGCCTGCTGATGGTCTACTGGCCTGAGCGGGGCGAGGAGACGATCGCCCTCGGCCAGCCCGCCAACCTGGCGCCGGGCTTCCCCACCCGCGGGGAGCTGCGCGACCGCTACGCCGAGCGCTCCGGCCGCGACCTCTCCCAGCTCGGATTCTTCGAAGCCCTCGGCTACTGGAAGCTGGCGATCATCCTCGAGGGCGTCTACGCCCGCTACGCCGCCGGTCAGTACGGAAAGGTCGATCCCGGCATAGAACACTTCGCCCGTCTGGTCGAGAGGCTTGCCGAGGCCGCCGAGGAGGCCGAGCGGCGCGGCGACTGAGTCCACCGATCTACTAACGGGCAGTAAATCTGGATCGCCCGAGGTAGCCCCTAGCTTGACCCTGACCTTGCGACATGTGATCGTCGGGTTCCAGGAACTGGACAGGAGTGGCACCACGCCCTCCACGACAACAAGGAGATCTTCTGTGAAGCAGATCCGCAAGCGACTCACGTACGCGAACGTGATGTCGTCAATCGCCGTCTTCCTCATCCTCGGTGGCGCTACCGCCGTCGCTGCATCAAAGATCGGTGCGAACAGGTTGAAGGCCAACTCGATCACCACCGGCAAGATCAAAAAGAATGCCGTGACCGCCGCGAAGATCAAGGCCAACTCGATCACCACTGTGAAGATCGCGAAGGACGCTGTCAACGGGGAAAAAGTTAACGAGTCGACGCTCGGCGAGGTTCCCAAGGCCAACACCGCGAACAGCGCCACTACAGCGACGACCGCCTCCAACCTCGTCGGTCAGACGTCCTATGCCCTCAAGCTCAGCGCGGGACAGGAACAGCTGATCGCCAGCCACGGGACCGTCTCGATCTCGGCGAAATGCGAAGGCGCCGTGGAAGGTGTCGACCGGGTGCGCCTGCTTGCGTCGACGACCGCGAATGGCGCGGTGATGCAGGGCGATACGTCGCACCTCGGTGACACCGGCGGCTTCCTCGAAACCGGGACGCTGGAGAACCAGCGCATCCTCACCTCGTCGTCAACCACCCCAGGGACGACCCATGCGGAATTCGACATCGACCGCGGCTACGTCATGGGTCCCGAAGGCAAAGCCCTCGGTTTCAACACCGAAGGCGGCCCCCTGGCGCTCAACTATGCCGGGGCGAAATGCATCGCCAACGGCATCATCAACGCGCTCGGCTAGTCAAGCCGAACGCTCAAGTCTCGAGAGGGCCGGGCAATATGCCCGGCCCTCTCTCTTAGATGAGCGCGGCGCGTGCCACCCCATCCCCCAGCTTGCTTGCAGTCGCATCGAGTAATTTTTTCGCGATCGCAGTCGGCACCAACTCGGCTAGAGCGCAATCTTGCGCGCGATCTACGGCGGGGGTCGATCCTTCTCATGAGTCTGAGGAGGACAAATGCTCAAGCGTTCAGTTCTGTTCGAGAGGCTCGCCGAGGTGGCTGAGGCGGCCGAGCGCCGCGACTAACCCGGTTTTCCGCAGTAGACCAGTCCAGATCCGCTTGACGACGACCGACCGACCTGGTTTTGTCCCTTCATCCCTGTAACTGGGCACGGAGGCTCGTCCGAGTCCGTCCAGCCCGCAATCAAGGAGAGACTCTTGAAGCAGATTCGCAGGCACATCACGTACGCAAACGTGATGTCCTCCCTCGCAATTTTCATGATCCTCGGCGGCGCCACCGCCTTCGCAGCCGTCCAGAAGATCGGCGCGAACGAAATCAAGGCCAACTCGATTAAGACCGGCAAGATCGTCAAAGAAGCCGTGACGGCCGGCAAGATCAAAACCGCCGCCGTGACCGAGGGCAAGATCGCCGATGGCGCGGTGACCACTAACAAGCTCGCCGACAGCGCTGTCACTGCGCCGAAGATCGCTAAAGATGCCGTGACGACGGAAAAGATCCTCAACGATGCGGTTACCGGCGACAAGGTCAAAGAGTCGACCCTTGGTCAGGTCCCGAGTGCCACCAACGCGACCAACGCGACCAACGCCACCACCGCTGCCAACGCCACCAACTCGGCTGCGCTGGGAGGTATCGCTGCATCGGGGTACGCGCAGCGGATGTTCGCAAGGGTGAGCTACACCACCGCAACTCCCAGCCTGATCGCGGCGAGTCCGGGCATATCAGCGTCGGGTGAGGCGCTTTTGGGCTTCCCCCTCCTGACCTTCCCGCGTTCGATGGATGACTGCGCGATCATCGGAAGCGCCAGCAGTGGGGCCGGCACGCAGATATTCCGTCGCTCGACCGGGACTAGCGGCGCCACCGTTCAATTTGCTCTCAAGGACAACGCGGGAGCAGCAATTCGCTCCAACTTCGAAGTGATTGCCGTTTGCTAGACGGTCTCTCGATCGATTGAAAGGGCCGGGCGAAAGCCCGGCCCTTTCTTTGCTCAGATCGGCCGCGGGGCGTGCCTGGGCTCGAGCTCGCCGGCCGCCTCGGCTTCGGCGCGCTTTGACCAGCGGTTGAGCTCGCGGCGGGCGAGGACCATCTTGTGGACCTCGTCGGGGCCGTCGGCCAGGCGCAGCATGCGGCTGAAGCGCCAGAGTGCGGCCAGCGGGGTGTCGTCGGTCATGCCGAGCGAGCCGTGGATCTGGATCGCCCGGTCGAGCACCTCCATCACCATGTTGGCGGCGACGATCTTTATTGCCGAGATCGACTGGCGGGCGGCGCGCTTGCCCTCGGTGTCCATCTTCCAGGCCGCGTACATCGTCAAGAGGCGGGCCTGGTCGATTTCCATCCGCGAGGTGGCGATCGCCTCCTGCACGAACTGCTTGTCGGCCAGCGGCCCGCCGAAGGCATGGCGCTCGTTGGCGCGCCGGCACATCATCTCGTGGGCGCGCTCGGCGGTTCCAATCGCCCGCATGTAGTGGTGGATGCGCCCCGGACCGAG
>DATNGU010000008.1:0-5098 GCA_035605775.1 Solirubrobacterales bacterium
CTGCCGTCGCCCGGGAACCGGCGGCGACAAGAGGGCCGAAGAACGGCTCCTCAACCGGATCGGCCACCTGTGGGGAGATCGGCGTGTCCTCATCGCGCAGTTGGGCTGCCAGGACTCGGAGTGCGGCAGCTGGATCGCCGCTCACGGCAGCACCTCGTCCAACGACTCCGCCGCTGCCTCGAGGGTGCGATCGATCGCGTCGTCGCCATGGGCGAGAGAGACAAACCAAGCCTCGAACTGCGACGGCGGTGGGTAGATGCCACGGTTGAGCATCGCCCGGCAGAAGCGCGCGTGGGCATCCAGGTCGCATGACGCCGCGGCGTCGAAGTCGGCCACGGGCTCGGTAGTGAAGAAGAGGGTGAGCAGGCCGGGCGCCGAGGCGACCTGCAGCGGTCGGTCGGTGGCGAGCTCTTCCAGTCCCCCCGCCAGCCGCTCGGTGAGCTCTCCGATCCGTTGGTAGGCCCCAGGGTCCAGCTGGTGCAGAGTGGCCAGGCCCGCAGCCACGGCGAGGGGGTTGCCGGAAAGCGTCCCAGCCTGGTAGACGTCGCCGGCCGGAGCGATGCGCTCCATCGCCTGCGCGGGCCCGCCGAAGGCGGCGGCCGGCAGCCCGCCGCCCAGCACCTTGCCGAGCACCGTCAGGTCCGGCTCGATTCCGTAGAGCTGCTGGGCGCCGCCGCGGGCGACGCGAAAGCCGCTGATCACCTCGTCGAAGATCAAAAGCGCTCCGGCGTCGCGTGATGCGGCACGGAGAAACTCGAGGAAGCCTTGCTCGGCGGGAACGACGCCCATGTTGGCCGGGAGCGGCTCCGCGAGCAAGGCGGCAACCGAGTGCTCGTCCAGGGCACGAGAAACAGCGGCGCGATCGTTCCAACGCACCACGACCGTATCCGCCGCCTGAGCCGCCGTTACGCCTGGACTCGCCGGGATAGCCAGCGTCGCGAGACCCGAGCCGGCGTCGGCGAGCAGGCCATCGGAGTGGCCGTGGTAGGCGCCGGCGAACTTGACCACCACCTCGCGGCCAGTTACCGCCCGGGCGAGACGCACCGCGCTCATTGCCGCCTCGGTCCCAGAACTGGTCATCCGCAGCATCTCGACCGAGGTAACACGTGCCGCCACTTCCTCGGCCAGCTCGACCTCGGCCGCAGTGGCTGCCCCGTAGCTGGTCCCCCGTGCGGCCGCCTCGGTGACCGCTGAGACAACGGTGGGGTGGGCATGACCGAGGATCAGCGGCCCCCACGAGCAGACCCAATCGACGTAGCGGTTGCCATCCACGTCGATCAGCTCACAACCCTCGCCGCGCTCGACGAAGATCGGCTCACGACCGATCTGCCGCATCGCGCGGACGGGGCTGTTCACGCCGCCCGGCATCACCCGCAAGGCCCGGTTGTACAACTCGTGCGATCGGGTCAAATCGCCGAGCCAGCCGGAGGGAGCATCACGATCTGATTCGTTGCGACCGGAGGCTGGCGCTGGCAATTTTCATCCGTGTTCAGCGTCCCACCGTGCATAGTCGTCGGTGAAGTAGTGGAGGCGAATCTTCTTGTACTCGGTCGAGGAGTAGAGGGTCGCGCGGTCATCGCCGCCAATCCCGCACTTGGCCGCGATCGAGTCGAGGATCGCATCGCACTCCCCCTTGGAGCGGCCGTGGGCCATCGTGAAGACGCTGTAGGGCCAATCTTCGTAAGTCGGGCGCTGATAGCAGTGCGAGATGCCGCGGAAGGAGGCCATCAACCGCCCTGTTTCCATGATCTCCCCCTCGGGCACCTTCCAGACGCCCATTCCGTTGGCGGAAAAGCCGGCGCGGCGGTGGTAGAGGATCGCCGCAACGCGGCGAAGGAGCTTGCGGTCGACCATCGTGCCCAAGCGCTCCAGCAGATCCTCGGTGGAGATCCCCAACTCGGCAGCCGCGGCGTCGTAGGGGCGCTCAACCGCCTCCATCGGCCCCTGCAGCGCCCGGATCGTGGCGATGTCGCCTTCGTCATAGGGCTGGCGCTCGAGCTCGCGCGGTGGCGATGCGTCGACCGCCGCGGCAAGAGCCTCGGTTCCCTTCTCCATCTCCAGACTCATGTTGATCTTGAACAGCGTCAGGGTCGGCAGCTGGCGCATCGACTCGGCGCCGGTCTCGCGCATCAGCGCTTCCAGGCTGCCTTCCATGCCCAACTCGGAGTCGGGCGGCACGGCGATCGTGAACCAGAGGTTGAAGTCGTGGGTGCGCAGGTAGTTGTGCGAGACGCCGGGATGGGCGTTGACCGCTGCGGCGGCGCGCTGGGGATGGTCGGCGTCCACTTTGGCGGCAACCAACATTGACTCGTAGCCAAGCGCTCGCGTGTCGAAAATCGGGGTGATCTCACGGATGATCCGCTCCCCCAACAGGCGCCTGGTGCGGGCGAGTACGTCCTCCACGTCCAGGTCCGCCTCGGAGGCGAGTAGGGCGAAGGGCTCGGGGTCGAGCGGGAAGCTCGACTGGAGCAGATTCATCAACCGCTTGTCGGTCTCGTCCAGCGGGATCGCGGCGCCGTCCTTGCGACTGCGCGCCTTCGATTGGGGAACCTTCACCGAAGCCAACCTGCGGCCTCCTTCGCGTAGTAGGTGACGATCGCGTCGGCGCCGGCGCGGCGGATCGAGGTCAGCGTCTCGAGCACCGCGGCGCGCTCGTCGATCCAGCCGTTGGCGGCGGCCGCCTTCAGCATCGAGTACTCGCCGGAGACATGGTAGGCGGCGACCGGGGCGTCGGTCTCCTCCTTCACCCGCCGCACGACATCGAGGTAGGGCGTTGCCGGCTTGACCATCAGCATGTCCGCCCCCTCCTCCAGGTCGAGCTTTGCCTCCCGTACCGCCTCGGCGGCGTTGGCGGGATCGAGCTGGTAGCCGCGCCGGTCGCCGAACTCGGGGGTCGACTCGGCGGCCTCGCGGAAGGGCCCGTAGAAGGCTGAGGCGTACTTGGCGCTGTAAGCGACGATCGGCGTTCCGGCATGGCCCTCCTCGTCGAGCTGGTGGCGGATCGAGCCCACCCTGCCGTCCATCATGTCGCTCGGCGCGACTGCGTCGGCCCCGGCCTCGGCGTGAGAGATCGCGGTTTTCGCCAGCAGCTCGACCGTCAGGTCGTTGTCTACCTCTCCGCCGCGGACGAAGCCGCAGTGGCCGTGCGACGTGTACTCGCAGAGACAAACGTCGGTGATCACCGTGAGCTCGGGGTGGGCCTCCTTCAGCGCCCGCACCGCCATCTGCACGATGCCCTCGTCGTCATAGGCACCCGATCCGGTTTCGTCCTTGTCCGCAGGGATGCCGAAAAGAAGGATCGTGCCGACCCCGGTGGCGACGATCTCGGTCGCCTCAGCCACCAGCTCGGAAATCGAAAACCGCTCGATCCCCGGCATCGACTCGACCTCCTCGCGGACTCCCTCTCCAGCGACGACGAAAACCGGCTGGATCAGGTGCGCTGGCGAGAGCTCGGTCTCGCGGACCAGGCCGCGCAGGGTCTCAGTTCGGCGCAGCCGGCGCATGCGCGTGCTTGGGAAGGGCATCGTCCTCGATTGTATGGGGACGGAGCGGGCGGGCCAGGGGGCCCATGCTTCTCCCTCCACCTGGGCCTAACAATGGTCCATGGGCTGGAGCAGTAGCGTTCGGAGAGATGGAGGTGGGGACGGAGGCAGCTGCGCTCGAGGCTCGAAAGCTGGTTAAGCGCTATGGGACACGGGAAGCTCTCAAGGGGGTGGACTTCGCAGCCCATCCTGGGGAGTTGCTGGCCGTGATCGGGCCGAACGGGGCTGGGAAGACGACCTTGCTCTCGATCCTCGCCGGGACCGTCAAGCCTGACGAAGGGGAGGTACATCTGCCCAACGGAGACGTGGGTTGGGTGCCGCAACAGGCTGCTCTCTACCGGCGCTTGACCGTGGAGGAGAACCTGCTGCTCTTTGCGCGGCTGGAGAAGCACGAAGAGCCGCGGGTGGCGGTAGAGGAGATGCTCGAGCTGACCGGCCTGCGCGAGCGACGCGGCGACCTCGTCGCTCGCCTCTCCGGCGGCAACCAGCAGCGGATCAATATCGCCATTGGCCTGCTCGCCCGCCCGGTGGCGCTGCTTCTCGACGAGCCCAGCGTCGGGCTCGACCCACGCCAGCGGGCTCGACTGTGGGAGTTCGTCTCGGCGCTCGCTGGAGGCGGAACGACGGTGATCTTCTCGACCCACGACATCCAAGAGGCGGAGCGCTACGGGAAGCGCCTGTTGGTTTTGGCTGATGGGGAGGGTCTCTTCGACGGCTCACCCGCGGAGCTGCGCGAGGCGATTCGCGGCGAGGCGCCAGAGGCTGCCGGCAGTGACTTCGAGACCGCCTTCGTCGCCTTCCTTCAGCACCGCGGGCACTGATGCGCTGGCTGCTGCTCAAGGACCTTCAGATCCTGCGGCGCTCTCCGCTGCAGGCGGGCCTGCTGATCGCCTATCCGGTGCTGATCGCTCTCCTGATCGGCTTTGCCATTTCACGCGACCCCGGTAAGCCACAGATCGCCTTCCTCAACGAAATCCCCTCGGGCGCCAGGATCGCTGCCGGCGGGGCGAAGCTGCCGGCGATCGGGGTCGACGAGCGGATCTGCAAGCAGGTCGAGTGCGTCGACGTCGACAGTCGCGCCGAAGCCACCGAGAAGGTCCGCTCCGGCGATGTCCTTGCAGCTCTGATCCTGCCCGCGGACCTGATTGACCGGCTCAACTCGCTCTCGACCTTGGCTCCGGAAACGCCCAAAGTCGAGGTAATCGTCAACCAGGAGGACCCGGTCAAGGCACGCCTGGTCGACGATCGCATCACGGCGTTATTAGGACAGGCAAACCTGCTGATCGCCAAACGGATTGCCAGCGAAGGCGGGCGCTACCTCAACCTTGTCGTCAACGGCGGCAGCTTCGACGTGCTCGGCGAAGAGATCGAGATCCTCGGCCTGCGAGCGAGCGCCGGGATCCTGCAGGCGCTGCGACCGGCGTTGCCGGCGGAACAGCGCCACTCGCTCGACCGAGTGATCCGCTTCACCACCCTCTCTCGCGACAACCTCGACGTCGCTGCGCCACTGATCGACCGACTCGCGCAACCGATCGCGGTCGACAAGCAATCGGTCA
>DATNGU010000009.1:0-3341 GCA_035605775.1 Solirubrobacterales bacterium
GGAGGGAGCCGTGAGCTGGGAGCTCGCCAGCTTCCTCATCCTCGGCGCCGTCCTGCTCGCCGGCTTCGCCTGGTATGAGCGCTCGCGCCCGACCTCGCAGGTGGTGGCGCTGGTCGCCGCCCTCGCCGCCCTCGCCGTTGCCGGCCGGATCGCCTTCGCCGCCTTCCCCAACGTCAAGCCGACGACCGACATCGTCATCCTCGCCGGTTACGCGCTCGGGCCGGCGCCCGGTTTCGCGGTCGGCGGCCTCACCGCGGTGGTATCCAACTTCTGGTTCGGCCAGGGTCCCTGGACGCCGTGGCAGATGGCGGGGTGGGGTCTATGCGGGATTTTGGGCGCGGCGCTGGCCGTAGTCCGCCCCCGTGCCGGTCGCTTCACCCTGGCTGCTGTCTGCGCTCTGGCTGGCATCGCTTACGGCGCTCTGCTGAACTTCTCTTTGATGGCGACCTACGGAGGGGACCTTTCGCTGCAACGTTTCCTCGCGCTGGAGTCGCGCGCCGTGCCCTTTGACGCCGCCCACGCGATCGGCAACGCCACCCTCGCCCTGATCGCCGGCCCGGCGATGGTGCGGATGCTCGTCCGCTTCCGCGAGCGCTTCGAGTGGCGCACCCCGGCGGTCGTCTCGGTGCTGCTCCTCGCGCTCGCCCTCGCCAGCGTCCTGCCGGCGCGGGCTCAGGCTGCCGAAACCGATCGCGCCGTCGCCTGGCTGGGCTCGGTCCAGAACACCGACGGGGGCTGGGGGACGTCGCCCGACAGCGACTCGAGCCCTGCGACGACGGCCTGGGTCATGCTCGGCCTAGAGGCTTCCGGCCGTAACCCGCTCGACGTCTCGCGCAGCGGCCACAACCCGGTTGGCTACCTGCGCGCTCATGTGAGTGAGCTGAGCAGCCCCGGCGACTTCGCCCGCACGATCCTCGCTCTGGAGGGGGCCGGGGTCGACCCGCGCTCCTTTGGCGGCGAGGACTTGGTCTCGGCTCTCTCCAAGCGCCGCCGCAGCGACGGCTCCTTCGAAGGTTGGCCGGGCTCGACCGCCTTCGCGATCATTGCCCTGCGCGCAGGGGGCGCGGGCGACGGCCTCGGCCAGTCGATCTCCTGGCTCGCCAAAGCCCAGAACGGCGACGGCGGCTGGGGCGACCTGCCCAGCCCGCCGAGCACCGCCGACGGCACCGGAGCGGCGATGCAGGCAATGCCCGATACGCAGGCGGCTCAGCATGGCTTCGCCTTCCTGCGCAAGGCACAGCGTCCCAGCGGTGGCTTCCCACTTGGCGACTCCGGCGCGGTCAACTCCCAATCAACCGCCTGGGCGGTACAAGGAATGCTCGCGGTGGGAAAGGACCCGGCCTCGGTGCAGGTGGGGGACAAGAGCGCCCTTGACTACCTCGCCGCCCGCCAGGACACCGACGGCCACTACCGCTACTCGCCCTCCAGCGACCAGACGTCGGTCTGGGTGACCGGCCAGGTACTCACCGCCACCGCGGGCCAGTCGTTCCCGGTCACCCCGGTCCGGCACGAATCGACGTCGGCCCCGGCGCCCCAGAGCGCGGTCCCTGGCTCCGGCTCGGGCTTTACTGCGCCGGCGCTTCCGCCCGGCGCGGGGGGGACTGCCCAGGACCTGCTGGAATCCTTCGGACAGGGCAGCCAAGGCACCGCCCCTCCCGTCACCGGCGGTGGCAACTCCAAGGCCAAACCGCCCGTGACGGGTGGAATCCCGGGTTTGCCTCCATCCGAAACGGCCCCGCAGGAGGGAGCGGAACCCGAACTGGCCCAGCCGGCCTTGCCGCCATTCGAAGCGAGCGACAACCCCGGCCCGAAGCCCTGGGCGCCCCTCGGCGTCGGTCTCGGCACCGGCGGCCTGGCCCTGGGCAGCGTCCTCTTCTTCGGTCGCCGTTTCGACTGGTAGACGTCGCCTAATAATGGCGCGCGTTGGCACCGGCTCTAGGCACGGCGGCTATGTTCCTGGCATGGACGTCGAGACCGCGATCCGCACTCGCCGCACCCACAAGGCCTTCGGGCCAGAGCCATTGCCTCGAGAGCAGATCGACGAGTTGCTCGAGCTGGCGCGTTGGGCGCCAAACCACAACCTGACGGCGCCCTGGCGCTTCCGCGTGATCGGGCCCGGGGCCCTGGCGCGGCTGAAGGACGCCGCCGGACCGGAGGGCGCCGCCAAGCTCGACCGGGCGCCGACCCTGATCGTCGTCTCCTGCGTGCTCTCCGGCGACGCGGTCCAGGACGAGGAGGATCTGCACACCGCCGCCGTCGCCTCCTACATCGTCTTGCTCGGCGCCCACGCCCGCGGCCTCGCCGGCTACTGGCGCACGCCCGGCCTGCTGCGCTCGGCCGCGGGCCGGGAGGCGGTCGGGCTGCCCGACGGCGAGCGCTTCGTCGGCCTCCTCCACCTCGGCGAGCAACGCCAGGAGAAAGCACCGCCCGAGCGGCCGCCCGTCGCCCAGACCACCACCTACCTGGACTGATGCTCTCCCGCGCCGCAGCCCTCGAGGAAATCGCCGGTAAGCGCTTCGAGGTGGTCGTGATCGGCGGCGGGATCACTGGCGCCGGCGTCGCCCTCGATGCCGCCTCGCGCGGCTACTCGGTGGCGGTGCTGGAGCGCGGCGACTACGCGATCGGCACCTCCAGCCGCTCCTCGAAGATGGTCCACGGCGGTCTCCGCTACCTGCAGAACCTCGACCTCGGGCTGGTCCGCGAGGCGCTGCTGGAGCGCCAGCTGATGGTGCAGTTGGCGCCGCACCTGGTCTACCCGACGCCGTTCCTCGTCCCGTCCTTCGCCGAGGAGCGTCGCCAGCGCGGGCTCGGGATCGGGCTCAACATGTACGACGTGATGGCGACCACGCGGGTCGGCCGCAGCCGCCGTGAGATGCGCTCCTCCAAGGAAGTGGACGAGGACTTCTACTGGTCCCCCGACCGCCACCGCACGATCGACCGCGACGAGGTGCTGGAGCTCGTTCCCTCGCTGGAGCCGCGCGACCCCAAGGAGGCCTACCTCTTCTACGACTGCCAGACCGACGACGTGCGGCTCGTCTTCACCATCCTCGGCGAGGCGGAGCGCTTCGGCGCGGTGATGCTGAACGGCGCCAACGTGACCGATCTGCTCTCCCGCGATGGCCGCGCCACCGGCGTCGCCTTCGTCGAGGCCGAGTCGGGCGAGCGCTTTGAGGTCGAGGCGGACAACGTCGTCAACGCAACCGGGGTCTGGGCCGACCGGATCCGTCCGGAGGTGGCCGAGGAGGAGGACGTGCCGCGGATCTCGCCGAGCCGCGGCACCCACGTCCTGCTCGACCGTGCCGACCTCTCGACCGGCTCAGCGGCCTGCATCGTCCCGGCGG
>DATNGU010000010.1:0-3113 GCA_035605775.1 Solirubrobacterales bacterium
CGACCGGGATTTCGACTTCGATCGCTTCGTAGGAGGGCAGTTCGTCTTCGAAGCTGCATTTGACGAGACTCGTGGATTGCACGGTGCAGTTCACAGGGCCGGCTTCGCCTTTGGCGCCGGCGAGGGCTTCCGCGTCGTAGGCGAGAGCTCCCTCGGGCAGCTCGTCGGTGATCGTCAGCGGCGTAGAGGTGGCGTCGAGCGGGGCGTCGCCGAGGTTGGTCAGGGTGAGGTAGAGGCGACCGCTGCCCTCGCTGAGGAACTTCGTGCTGACGGTGCCCAGCGGGATTTCCCCTCCGAAGAGGATCGGCGTCACCTTCACCGGGAGGCCCCAAGCCGTTTTCACTTCGAAGGGCGCGACGGTGACCGGACCGCCGGTCACTTCGACTTCGCCGGCGCCGTAGGGGCCTTCGAGCATCGTCTCGAGCTGGGCCGCCGTTTCCACGGCGGGGAAGCCGGTTTCCAATTCGCAAAAGAAGCCCGCTGGGGTGCCGAACAAATCGCCGGTGCCCAGACAGCCGATGACCCCCGAGCCCCCGACTTCGACCTTGGCGACAAAGGGGAGTTCGAGCCCGAAGACAGACACCTTTTCCGTCTCGATTTCCTGCACCTCGGAGGCGTCTTTGGGCTCCCAGAGGTGGGTCGGCCGAGCGCCGGTCAGCACCTGCCACCAAGGTGATGCGGCGGATGCCGAAGCGACGGGCAGGATCAGCAAAAGGGCGGCGCCGAGCGAGGCGGCGAGGATTGCGAGGCGCTTAGGCATTGCGGGTCTCTCCTTGGTCATATCTGCGGCGCGGGCTGGTCTCGTCTCGGCGCTCATCGCTTCGCCCCCCGGTTGCGGTGGGCCGCTCGCTTGCTGTTGTGGCGCTTGTGCTTGCGCTTGCGCGAGACGCAGCGCGACTTGCCTTTGCGGGTGACCTTGCGCTTGCCTTTGGGGCAGGCCGGAGCCGCGTTGCCGGGGCCTTTGAAGGTTGCGCTGGCGGGGGTCGGGTCATCGGGGACTCGCGCCGGCGGCTGGCAGGCTTCGCCGAGGCACTCTGCGTTTGGCCTCAGCGTCGCCGGGATGCCGTCAACGCGGGCGTCGTAGATGTCGACCTCGTTGTCTTCGTCGGTGACCGAGAGCTGGGCGGAGGTGAAGAAGAAGACGTCATCTCCGCCGAGGCTCGCGTCAAAGAAGGCCGATTCCTCCTCGGCGGTGCCGGAGGAGATCAGCGAGACGCAGCCTCCCGCCGAGCGCGAGATCGATGCTCCACCCGAGGAGGAGCTGCAATCTCCCATCCCGGTCGGCTCGTACTGGTAGACGTCCCAGTTGCCGTTGGAGTCGGATGGGACCAGCGAGTCGGCGGCGTTGAAGAAAAGGCGGCCGTTGTCGTGCACCGCGCGAGGGCGGTAGAGGGACGGACCGACAAGGGAGGTCTTGGTCGCCTCGGGCAGGACGGCGGCAAGCGCCCGGCCTGCCCAGAGGCCCAGCGGATCGAACGCCGCCCTGTCCGCTGAAAGCGAACTTTCAAGTCCTACCGGATTAGCACCCGACGGATTGCAGGAGGCGCAGAGCAGCTCGTCGCTAACGGCGTCATAGCGGAAGACCTCCTGGTCTGCCTCGCCGCTTTTCGCGTCGCGGTTGTCATAGCCGGTGAGGCTGCGCTGCGACATGAAGGCGACGTAGCGGCCGCTGGGGGAAGCGGCGGCGCTTACTTTGGCGGCGAGGATCTGGATGCTCCCGTCTGCTCCAGAGAGCGTGGCGATGAAGCGAATACCGCTGCCCTCCTGCCAGAGGTAGAGATTGGGCTGGTCTGAGACGGCGCCCTCGCCCATCCCGTTGGGCTGGGAGTCGAGCACGCCCTTGGCGACGAAGTAGACCCGGGTGGCGTCCTCGCCCATGCCCGAGGCGAGGTCCTGCACTTCGGCGCTTTCTTTCGCACCGGCGGTATCGGTGGTGAGGTCGGTGAGGTCGCAGAGGAGCTGACCGCCTTCGACCCTTACCTCGC
This sequence comes from Solirubrobacterales bacterium, assembly GCA_035605775.1. Taxonomy (GTDB): domain Bacteria; phylum Actinomycetota; class Thermoleophilia; order Solirubrobacterales; family 70-9; genus VRUE01. The sequence continues at coordinate 1,986 of DATNGU010000010.1, forward strand.
AGCGGTAGAGGTCGCGGCCCTTTTCGTTGGCGTCTTCGAGGAGCTGCTGGGAGTCGGTGAAGAAGGCGACCGTGCCCGCTGGGTTGGCGCCCTGGAAGATCGGGTTGACCGCGCCTTTGCCAAGAGCGCCGGGGTGAACCACGTCGAGGCGCACGGTTTCTTCACGATCCATGTCGCGCACATACAGACCGCCCGCAGAGCCTTCAGTGCTCCAAAACAGGCGCGAGCCGTCGTCGGAGATTGCGTTGCGCACGGAGGCCGAACCCGAGCCGAGCTGGGCCCCGACCGTTGCCCCGCCTTCGCTCGCCGGCAGGACGCTTACCTGGTGCAGCTGTCCAGCCTCCCACTCATAGAGGCTCTGGCCGGCAGCGCCGGCCGCCAGCGGAACGTCGGAGTTGAGCGCGACGTGGCTGAGATCCGGGGTGGCGCTGGCGATGCCCACCGCACCGATGCTTATTTTCGGATCGCCGCCAAATTCAGTGCCAAATGGGACATTTGCGAAGCCTTCCTTGCCGGTTACCAGCGGGGTGAAGGTGGCGGGTTCGGTGTTGTGGCGCAGGTAAGGGGTGCGTTCGGAAGCCTCGGGCGAGAGCGGACCGGTGTCGCGCTGCTCAAACAACGCGCGCTCCAGGTTTGGGCTGAAGAGCTTGTAGTCGTAGCCGTTGCCTATCAAGATGGGAGTTACGGTCGCGTGGGGCGGCGTGATGTCCTTGGAACGCCAGTCCCCCGTTCCGTCTCGCCGCGCGAGCGCCGAGGAGGCTTCGAGTATCCGGTTACCGTCAGGGGCGGCTTCGATCGAGCCGCGGGTGAGGTAGGCGAGGGCGTTGCCGTCCGCGGCTGCCTGGATATGGCCTTCGAGAGCCGGCCGCAGCATCGCACCGAACTTCTCCGGCGGGGAGACCATCTCCCAGGCGCGCCCATCGGCAAGCTCGAAGCCAAGCGCGCTGAGCTGGGTGGTGAAGCTCTTGTCGGTGCCGTGGACGACGTAGACGTTGCCGTCGCGTTCGTCGCGGGCGACGAAGCGGTAGTGGTAGGTGGTCCCCGGGGTGAGGTTGAAGAAGGGGGTGGCGACGGCGATGTCGCCGAAGCTCGCCGGCAGGGGGCTCTCAGGCGTGCTCTGGCCGTAGC
>DATNGU010000011.1:0-6684 GCA_035605775.1 Solirubrobacterales bacterium
ACCAGCGCCGCCTCGGCGCCGTTCTCGGCCGGCACCACGATCGCTTCGGCACCGAGCGCCCGTGCCGCCTCGGCAATCGCCAGCACGCCGGGAACCGGGCGCACCGACCCGTCCAATGCCAGCTCGCCGACCAGTGCCAACCGTGGCAGCCGCGCCCACTCCAGCTGCCCGGAGGCGACTAACAACGCCACCGCGATCGCCAGATCCAACCCAGGACCCGCCTTGCGCAAGCTGGCCGGAGCCAGGTTGGCGACGATTCGTCGCAACGGGAAGTCGAATCCACAGTTGGCGAGCGCCGCGCGTACCCGCTCCCGCGCCTCCCTGACCGCCGCGTCGGGAAGGCCGACCACCGAGAAGGCCGGCAGGCCGCGGTGCACGTCGACCTCGACCTGCACAGGCCGGGCCGCGATGCCGTCGAGGGTGAATGTCCGCGCCGTAGCGAGCATCGAGGGCACGCTCGCGACTCCCGACGCACCCGTGGCGCGCAAATCGAAGCTCCTTTGGGCCAACTATGTGACCGAAGGCATGAGCGCCCCAACTGCCCTAGCGTCAGCGTCGATGACCGAACAGCGGCGGCGGCTGGGCAGGCAGGCGGAGGACCTGGTCGCGGCCCGGCTGCGCGCCGCCGGCTGGGAAATACTCGAGCGCAACGCCCGCAACCGCCACGGCGAGCTCGACCTCGTCGCCCGGGACGGCCGCGTCCTGGTCTTCGTCGAGGTCAAGGCGGGCCGCGACGGCGCGGCTCTCGGCCCCGAGCGCCCCGTCGTCTCGGTCGATTTCCGCAAGCAACGCCGGGTCCGCCGCCTCGCCACCGCCTGGATCGGCGATCACCGCAATCTGCCGCGCTACGAGGAGATCCGCTTCGACGCGATCGGCGTCACCTACGACGGCAACCGCGTAGTCGACTACGAGCACATCGAGGGCGCGTTCTAGCCGGCGAGCTCCAGTTGTGCGTAGGCCACGCTCTGGAAAGAACGGCGGTGCAACGGCGAAATTCCGATCCGCTCGATTGCGGCGCGGTGCTCGGGGGTCGAGTAGCCGACGTGCTCCTCGAATCCCCAGCCGGGATGCGCTCCGGCGGCGCGGTGCATATAACGGTCGCGGGTGACCTTGGCGATCACCGAGGCGGCGGCGATCGCCGCGCTTGTCCCGTCGCCTTCGATCACCGCGCGGTGTGGAACGGTGCAGCTGCGCAGCGAGAAGCCGTCGACCAGGCAGGTCGCCTCCTCGCCCGGCGCCAGCCGTTCCAGGGCGTTGGCCAACGCTTCGATGTTGGTCACGTGCAGCCCACGGTCGTCAATCCCACGGGCGCAGCGAACGACGACGCTAACCCGAGCCGCTGCTCGCAGCACCGCCGGGTACAGCTCCTCCCGCCGCTCGGGCTTCATCTGCTTGGAGTCGTGCAGACCAGCCAGGGCGCGGCGGTCCGATCGCGAGAGCGCCTCGTAGTCGATCAGCACCGCGGCGGCGACCAGTGGCCCCGCCAGACAGCCCCGCCCCGCCTCGTCGGCACCGGCGACCAGGCGGCTGCCTAGACCGCGGTCGAAGGCGAACAGACGGCGCGAACGCGCCAAGCGACGCTTGTGGGACTTAGAGGATCCCGACGCGGTCGATCGGCCAGTAGGTGGCAAAGGCCTTGCCGATGATCCACTTACGGGGGACGGGTCCCCAGAAACGGCTGTCGTCGCTTGCCCCACGGTTGTCGCCCATCATGAAGTAGTAGTCGGGTGGAATGGTGATCGGTTTGGGCAAATTGCAGGCGCCACTGCTGCCACAGGGCAGCGCGTAGGGCTCGTCGGTCTTCTCCACCCCGTTGACCACCGGGTGGCCGTTGCGAACGCTGAGCGTGTCCCCGGGACCGGCGACGATCCGCTTGATGAAGTTCTGGCTCGACTCGGCTTCGGTCGGCTGCGGACAGGCCTGCTGTGGCGAATGCGGCGCACCGCATTCGGTGCCTTTATCGGCGCCGGCTGGTGGATGGAAGACGACGATGTCGCCAATTCCGGGGTCGCTGAAGTGGTAGAGAAAGCGATTGACGAGGACCCGCTGGCCGACGTCGAGGGTCGGCTCCATCGATTCCGAGGGGATCTGGTAGGGCTTGATCAGCCAGGCCTGGATCGCCAGCGCCAGGCCAAGCGCCAGCGCAACGATCACGACCAGCTCGACCAGCCCGCCGGCGCGGCTCTGCGGCTTGGGGATCCGCGGGCTCAGGCCGAGCCCTCGCCGGAGTCGCCCGCAGCCTTCTGCGGCGCCTCGTCCTCGGCATCCTTCGCCGCGGCGGTGTCCTCGGTCTCCCCTGCCTCGGGCGCCTCAGCGTCCGTGCCTGCCTCTACCTCAGTCTCTGCCTCCGCCGCAACCTGAGCCGACTCCTCGGTCCCCTCAGCTTCAGGCGAGTCCTCGGTCTTCGCGGCTTCCTCCGCAGACGCCTCATCCGCGGGTGGCGTGGATGGTGATCCCTCCGCCGGGTGAGCCGGAGGGTCGCCGTCCGCGACAGGACCCGCGGCCGTGGCGTCCTCGGCCGGCTCCTCGACGGGGACCGGCGACGAGATCAGCTCCTCGTCGATCCCCCAGCGTCGCTCAGCCACCCGTGCTGCCTTGCCGACCCGGCCACGCAGGTAGTACAGCTTGGCTCGCCGCACAGCGCCTCGCGCCGCGATCTCCAGTTTCTCGATCTTCGGCGAGTGCAGTGGGAACGTCCGCTCCACGCCGACACCGAAGGACTGCTTGCGGACGGTGAACGTCTCGCGCACACCGGAACCCTGCCGCTTGAGGACGATCCCCTCGAACACCTGGGTGCGTCGACGGTTGCCCTCGACCACCTGGAAGTGGACGCGCACACGATCGCCAGGGGCAAATGACGGCAGGCCCTGCCTCCGTTGGCGATGCTCAATGCTGTCGATTACGCTGCTCATTGGCGAGAAAAAACCGCCGGAGCCGGATTCGGCCACCGCGCGGTGGCGGAATCGTACCTACTCGGAATCTTTTTCGAACTGCTCGGCCCGCGCCCGACTCTGCTCGGCCCGCCATTTGTGCACTCGCTCGTGGTCGCCGGAGACGAGAACGTCGGGCACCCCCCAACCCCGGTAAGTGGCCGGACGAGTGTAATGCGGGTACTCGGGCGCGCCCTCGAGGACACGGCTGAACGACTCCTCGACGGCGCTCTGCTCGTGGCCGAGTGCACCCGGAAGCTTGCGCATGAGGACGTCGGCGACAACCATCGCCGGCAGCTCGCCGCCGGCCAAGACGTAGCGCCCGATCGAAACCTCGTCGTGGGCGAGGTGCTCGTGGACGCGCTCGTCGAACCCCTCGTAGCGCCCGCAGAGAAGCGTCACGTGGTGCTCCTGCGTCAGCTCGTCTGCCAGCTCGTCATCCAACAGCCGCCCCGTCGGCGAGAGCAAAACGATTCGCGGGTTCTCTCCGTTCGCGTAGGCAGCCTGCAGCGCCGCGTCGACCACGTCGACCCGCAACACCATCCCGGCACCACCGCCATAAGGCGCATCGTCAACCTGCCCCGCCCCCAACGGCGTCGTATCGCGGTAGTTGAACAACCGCAGCTCATTCCCTTTCGCCAACGCATTCTGAACCGACCGCTGTGACTGGAACCAGTCGAACGCCTCGGGAAAGAGGGTGAAGACGTCGAGCTTCAAGCGCGTCAGTCGAGAATGTCGACGATCACTCGACGGTCCAGGCGGACGGCTGCGGCCTTGGCCACCGTGCGAATCGCATTGGCCACCCGCCCACCTTTTCCGATCACGCGCCCAAGGTCATCGTCGGCGACGCTGATCTCATAGATCAGATCCCCGTCCTCTTCCAGCTCCTCGACCTCGACCGCGTCGGGATCCTCGACCAGTGCTCTGACGAGAAACTCCAGTAACTCGGTCACCGGGGCCTCTAACTGCCCGAGGCGGCGATGCCCTTGGTCCGCAGCAGCGTCGCGACGGTCTCGGAGGGCTGGGCGCCGTGCTCGAGCCAATGGCGCGCGCGCTCCTCGTCGACCTCGATCGTCGAGGGCTCGGTCTGCGGGTTGTAGCGGCCGATCGTCTCGATCGTGCGCCCGTCACGCGGCGAGCGTTTGTCGGCGACGACGATCCGCCAGATCGGGTTCTTCTTCGAACCCACCCTTCTAAGTCTGATTCGCACAGCCATTGGGACCGGGCAGGTTAGCGCCTGCGTATCTTCGGGCGCGGGGCGCCCCCACTCATCTGGGCAAGCTGCTGCGGATCGGGCATCTTGCCGGAGACCATCTGGCGCATCATCTTGCGCATCTGGTCGAACTGCTTGACCAGCTGGTTGACGTTCTGAACTTTGGTCCCCGAGCCCATCGCGATCCGTTTGCGGCGCGAGCCCTTGATGATCGACGGGTTGGCGCGCTCCAAGGGCGTCATCGAGAGGATGATCGCCTCGACGCGGTCCAGCTCGCCCTCGTCGACCTCGGCGTTCTTCAACTGCTTCATCGCGCCCATCCCCGGCAGCATCCCGATCAGACCGCTGAGCGGACCCATTTTGCGCACCTGCCGCATCTGTTGCAGAAAGTCCTCGAGCGTAAAGCGATCGCTTTCGAGTTTCTTCTGCAGGTCTTCGGCCTGGCGCTCGTCGACCTGCTGCTCCGCTTTCTCGATCAGGCTGAGCACGTCGCCCATACCGAGAATCCGCGAGGCCATCCGGTCCGGGTGGAAACGCTCGAACGCCTCCAGTTTCTCGCCGGTCGAAGCGAACAAAATCGGCTTGCCGGTGACCGCCTTGACCGAGAGTGCGGCGCCGCCGCGAGCGTCGCCATCAAGCTTGGTCATCACGACGCCGTCGAACTCGGCGACCTCGGCAAACGATTCGGCCACCCCGACTGCGTCCTGGCCGGTCATCGCATCGACCACGAGCAACACGTCGTGCGGCTTGGTCCGTTTGCGAATCTTCGCCAGCTCGTCCATCAACTCGGTGTCGATATGGAGGCGCCCTGCGGTATCGACGATCAGTACGTCGCGTTCCTCTTCACGGGCGCGATCCAGCGCCCAGGCGGCGATCTCGACCGGATCGGCGTCGGTGCCCTGCTCGTAGACGTGGGCACCGGCCCGCTCGCCGATGGTGATCAACTGGTCGACGGCGGCCGGGCGGTAGACGTCGCAGGCGGCGAGGGCGACGTTCTTACCCGACTCACCGAGGAGGCGGGCGAGCTTCGCGCAGGCGGTCGTCTTGCCCGAGCCCTGCAGGCCTGCCATCAGAATCACCGTCGGACCGCTGGAGGCGAAGGCGAGATCGCGTCCCGCCCCCCCCATCAACCCGGTCAGCTCCTCGTTGACGATCTTGACCACCTGCTGGCCAGGGTCGAGACTCTCCAGCACGTCGGCGCCGAGACAGCGCTCCTTCAGCGTCTTGGTGAAGCCTTTGACGACCTTGAAGTTGACGTCGGCCTCGAGCAGGGCGAGGCGGATCTCCCGCATCGCCGCGTCGACGTCGCCTTCGTTCAGCTTTCCGCGCGAACGGACCTCGGAGAGCGTCGCCTGGAGTCGGTCTGAGAGCTGTTCGAACACCGCCGCCCAGCTTACGCAAGCGCGGTGCGGTTACTCGGTGAGCAGGGCCCGGGCGAAGTCCTCCGGGTCGAAGGGGCGCAGGTCCTCGAGCGACTCACCGGTGCCGATCAGCTTCACGGGAATGCGCAACTCATTCGCGATCGCCAGCACGATCCCGCCCTTGGCGGTGCCGTCGAGCTTGGTCAGGACCACCCCGTCGACCTCAACCGCCTCCGAGAAGATCTTCGCCTGGCGCAACCCGTTCTGCCCCGTGGTCGCGTCGATCGAGAGCAGCGTCTCATGCGGAGCGTCCGGCATCTGCTTGGCGATCACCCGCCGCACCTTGGTCAGCTCGTCCATCAGGTTGCCCTGGGTGTGGAGACGGCCCGCGGTGTCGACGATGACGACGTCGGCGCCACGGGCGCGGGCGGCGGCGATCGCGTCGAAGGCAACCGCCCCCGGATCCCCGCCGGGCGCCGAGCGAATCAGTTCGGCGCCCGCCCGCTCAGCCCACTCCGCCAGCTGCTCAGCGGCGGCGGCGCGGTAGGTGTCAGCGGCGGCGAGGACGACCGAGAGGCCGAATTCCTTCGATAGATGCCAGGCGATCTTGCCGATCGTCGTCGTCTTGCCAGTGCCGTTGACCCCGACCATCAACAGCACCGCTGGCTCGGCACTGAGGTCGATTGGACTGCGCCCGTTGGCGGCCACCTCGGCGAGGATCTCGATCAGTCGCTCGCGGACCGCCTCGCCATCTGCCGAAACCGCCCCTCCGTCGACCTCCTGCTCGAGACGCTCGACCACCTCGGCCGTAGTCGGAGCGCCAACGTCGGCCAGGATCAGCGCCTCCTCGAGGCGCTCCCACGTTTCCTCGTCGATGCGGTCAAAGAGACTGGCCGAAATCTCCTCGACCAGCGCCTGGCGGCTTTTCGAAAGGCTCGCACGAAGGCGGCGAAAAACTCCGCCGCGGCGCTCCTCATTCTCACGATCGGCATCGGGCCGCATCGCATCACGCGCACCGAGATCGAATGCCTCCGGCCAGCTGGTGCTCATCGGGACTTCAAGCCGCTTCGAGGGCCGGCGGCAGGCCGGGCGCACCGTCGTCCGCCCCACTCTCGATTTCGCGGGGCAGGCGGCGGGAAACTACTTTGGTGACCCCGTCACCGCCCATGGTGACCCCGTA
>DATNGU010000012.1:0-4802 GCA_035605775.1 Solirubrobacterales bacterium
GCACGGTCCACTCGCGGGCAAGCAGGTCGGCCAGGGGCAGGCCGCGGCTGACCGGAGTCTGGGCGTGGTCGGAGAGCAGGATCAGGGCGTGGTCGGCGAGGAACCGCTCCAATCCACCCCCCGCCTCGACCAACTTCGCGAAGCAATGGTCGGCCTTGGCGATCGACTCGACGCTCGCCTCAGGCCCGTGGCGGTGCGAGTAATTGTCGTTGTCAGCAAGCGAGAAGAGCAAGAAGTCATAGTTGCCGGCCCGCTCCAGCTCGGCGGCGCAGCAGGCCGAATAACCATCACGACTGCCGGGGATCGACGTCGACTTGCAGGGCACCTCGCGGCTGGCATAGAGGTCGCCGTAGAAAAGCTCCGCCGGGCCCCAGGTGTGATGGCGGAACTTGAGCCGGGTCGTCTCGACCGCACGGCGCAGCAAACCGTCCAGCGAGACCTGGTGGCGGTGGCGGCCTCGGTAGATCAGGAACGGCGTGCAGGCAGTCCGTACCCCGGCGTCATCGAGACGCTCAAAGAGCGTCTCGATGTGGGGGCTGAGGTGGGCGAGATTCATGTTGTAGACGAGGTCGTAGAGGGCGCGGAAGACGCCGACCGCGCGCGTCGCGTCCAACGAGGAGCCGTACTCGACGTAGCGCCGCTCCAGCCGGTGAAACCAGTTCATGCCGCTGATCCAGTGCTGGTCGGAGGCCACCCCGGTGACCATCTCGGCGCAGGCAACCGGGGTCACGGAAGGGAAGCTGGAGACGCAGTCGCCGATTAGGACGCCGTGCTCCAACAACGCTCCGAACGTCGGGGCTTTGCCCTCGTCGACAGCGCGTTCCAGCATGTCGGTCCGCAGAGAATCGACGTAGGTGAGGACCAGCTTCTTCGCGGGCATCCTGCCTTGAATGATGATGCTCGCGAGTTCGCGGCTAACGCAGGACCCGGAGGCCGGCGTGCTTGCGCTGGGCGCGGCGGTGTCGAGCAGCGCCCAGCCAGACCAGCGCGATCAATACCAGCAGGGTGAGCACGGGAAGGAGCAGCGTCGCTGCCACGACCACCAGCGCGGCCAGCGAGACGAGGAAGCCCAGCCCGCCTCCCCTCCCCCCTTCGCGGCGGCTAGCGCCGCTGACCACATCACTGATCACGATGCAGCCGAGGACGGCCCCGACCAGGCAGAAGAGGGCGCCAAGCGGCGCGCTCAGGTCGGCGGTGCCCGAGAGCAGGAACCCGACGATGAGGCCGATCACCGCGGCGAGCACGGTCATGCGCCCGCGGGCGGAACCGCGCGTGCCAGTGGTGCCGGCGAGCATCCCGATCGCGATGCCGATGCCGAGCTCGAGCCCAGTGCCTTCGAGGAAGCTCACGTCGAAAACCTACACTTCAGGGATGGAAGAGACGCCCCACCGGCGGCGCGCCCACACGCGCACCCGCGATCTAGAGCGATACGCGGGGTTGTTCGCAGCGCGAACCGGTGTGATGCGGTCCTCGGCGATGCGCGACCTGATGGCGATCACGGCGCGTCCCGAGGTGATCTCGCTGGCCGGTGGATTGCCCGACACGTCGACCTTCCCGTCGGGAACCTTCGCGGCGCAGATGACCCGGATCGCGCAGGAGTCGACGGCTGAGGCGCTGCAGTACGGGCCGACCGAGGGCTTCGCCGAGACGGTCGACTGCATCCTTCAGGTGATGGGTGCCGAGGGGATGCTGCCCGATCCTGATGACGTGATCGTCACCACTGGCGGCCAGCAAGCGATCGACCTGATCTGCAAGACGTTGGTCGATCCTGGCGACGTGGTGGTCTGCGAGGCACCGACCTACCCCGGCGCGGTGCCGGTCTTCTGCAGCTACCAGGCCGAGACGATCCAGATCGATTGCGACGAGGACGGGATGCGGCTCGAGCAGCTGGAAGAGGTGCTTGAGCGGCTCGACGGCGAGGAGCGGCGGCCCAAATTCGTCTACTCGGTGCCAAGCTTCCAGAATCCCGCGGGAGTGACGCTGTCGCTGCAGCGACGTCGTCGTCTGGTCGAGCTGGCGCGACAGCGCGAGCTGCTCATCGTCGAGGACAACCCCTACGGCCTGCTGCGCTTCGACGGTGAGGCCCTGCCACCGCTTTACCAGCTCGACGGCGGTGATTTCGTCATCTACGTCGGCACTCTCTCGAAGATCCTCTCCCCTGGGATCCGGCTGGGCTGGGCGGTCGCACCGCCGCCGGTGATGGAGAAGATCGTGCTCGGCAAGCAGGCGGCCGACCTTTGCACCTCGACCCTTACCCAGCACTTCGTGCGCGAGTACTTCGCCGAAGGGCGCTGGCGCGAGTACATCGACAGCCTGGTCGAGCTCTATCGCGGCCGACGCGACACGATGGTCGAGGCGCTGCAGGAGCACTTCCCCGCCGAGGCGACCTGGACCAAGCCCGACGGCGGACTCTTCATCTGGGCCACCCTGCCCGAGTACATCGACACCAGTGACCTGCTGGCAAAGGCGCTGCGCGAGGACGTCGCCTTCGTTCCCGGGCAGGCGGCCTACGTTGACGAGAGCAGGGGACGCAGCTCAATGCGGCTCAACTTCTCCGGCGTGAACGACGAGGAGATCCGCGAGGGAGTGCGACGGATCGGCAAAGCGATCGGCGATCAGGTCGAGCTCTACGGAGCACTCACATCGGATTCCGCGGCCGCCTCAGTTCCCATCCAGCCGCGCGAGTCAGATATGGACGGGACTGGACTATCGCGCCCGGGGGTGGCGGAGCCAGCTAAAGACGGCGGCGATGTTCTTCCTTTCCGCAAGGCTGGCGAGGGTGCCGCATGAAGGTCGCGGTGCTGAAGGGCGGGCGATCGCTCGAGCGAGGCGTGTCGCTGCGATCCGGCGCACGGGTGGAGGATGCTTTGGAGCGTCTCGGCCACGAGCCGCTCCCTGTCGATGCGGGCGGCGATCTAGTCAAGCGGCTAAACAGCGAGCGGGCTGACGTCGCCTTCGTCGCCATGCACGGGCTCGGTGGTGAGGACGGCACCGTTCAGGAGCTACTGGAGATTCTCGGCATCCCCTTCACCGGCCCCGGTGTCGCCGCCTGCGCGCGTTGCATGGACAAGGTTCTGGCTAAGCATGAGCTGCGCGATGCAGGCGTGCCGACGCCGGATTGGTTTGCGTTCAACGAGACCGCCTTCCGCGAGCTGGGCGCCGCCGATGCGCTCAGCGGCCTGGAGGAACGGCTTGGATTTCCGCTGGTTGTCAAGCCGAGTCGGGGCGGCTCGGCGCTTGGGGTGAAGTTCGCGGCGAGCTGGTTCGAGGTGCCGGAGGCGCTGGTCTCGGCCTTCAGTTACGACAATCGGGTGCTGCTGGAGCGCTTTGTCGAGGGTCGCGAGCTGGCGGTCAGCGTGCTTGGCGACGAGGCGCTGCCGGTCGTCGAAGCGATCCCCAGCGGCGGCGATCGTTACGACTTCGAGGCGCGCTACGAGATCGGCCGAACCGACTTCGTTTGCCCGGCGGAGCTGGGCGCGGAGGATGCGGCCACGGTGACGGCAGCAGCGCTGGACGCCTACGAGGCTCTCGGCTGCTCCGGCTTCTCCCGCGTCGACCTGATCCTCGGCGCCGAGGGGCCGCAGGTGCTCGAGGTGAATGCGATTCCCGGGCTCACCGACACCAGCCTCCTACCGCAGGCCGCCGAGGCGGCGGGGATGACCTTCGAGGAACTGGTCGAGCGGATCCTCGAGCTGGCGCTGAAGCCGGCTACGGCCTAGGAGGGCCCTTCGGCAAAATCGTCGGGCGAGACCTCGTCGAGGAACTCCTTGAACTTGTCGACGACCTCCTCGGTGTCCTCGACCTCATGCTCGAACTCGATCGCCGACTCCTCGATTACCTCCTCGGCCGCGAAGATCGGGGCCGAGACGCGGACCGCAAGAGCGAGGGCGTCGGAGGGTCGCGAGTCGATCTCCATCTCCGAGCCGTCGATCGAAACCGTGATCGACGCGTAGAAGGTGTTGTCGCGCAGCTCGGTAACAGAGACCCGCTCGCATTTGGCGTCGAGCTGCTCGAGCACGTCGGAAAGCAGGTCGTGGGTCATCGGCCGCGGCGTCGAGGCACCCTGCAGCTTCATCAGAATCGCGGCTGCCTCGGGATGCCCGATCCAGATCGGAAGAAACCGATTACCGTCAACGGTCTTCAGCAAGACGATCGGCTGCTTGCCGACCATGTCGAAGCTGACCCCGTAGATCTGCATCTGCTGCAAAATTCGCTCCGCGCCGAGGTGGGTCGCCCATTATAGGTACGGCCTTGGGCCGTCCCGCCGGGCAGTTCGCTCCGCGGTGGCGGCAGTGGGCGATCCTGGATTCGAACCAGGGACCTCGTCCTTATCAGAGACGCGCTCTAACCAACTGAGCTAATCGCCCGGGGCGAGGCGATGATAGCGGCACAGACACGCCCGCAGCACGGCGTGCTTAAGCCCCCTTGCGGGTCAACTTGCGCACAAGGGCACGGGCCTCGTCAAGGTCCGCGAGGCGGATCTCAACGGCCACCTCCCCCCCGCGCGGCCGCACCTTCACCTCGTGGCCAAAAACCGACTCGAGGCGATCGGCGGTGTCACGCAGCGCGGCGGCCTCCTCGGCCCCAACCGCTTCCCGTCTCACTTTGCTCCGTTTTGGCTGGCTAGCCAGCCTAACCCTGTTCTCGGTCTCGCGAACCGACCAGCCACCCCTGACGGCGTCGCGGGCGAGGCGGCGGCGGACATCGTTGCCGGAGGCGGCAAGGAGAGCGCGGCCGTGTCCCTCGCTCAACTCGCCGGACTCGAGCAGGTCAAGCGTTTCATCGGGCAGGTCGAGGAGGCG
>DATNGU010000013.1:0-2009 GCA_035605775.1 Solirubrobacterales bacterium
TAGAGCGCGATCGCGACCAGGGCCAGGACGACGCCGGCGATCAGCAGCGCAGCCGGCACCCAGCCGTCGACGAGCAGGGCGAGGAAGATCCCGCCCATGATCGGGAAGACCGAGATCCGGCCGGGCCAGTTGACTTCGATGTCGACCCCGTGCCGGAGGCCGTACCAGGCGAGGAAGAGCATCATCAGCTCGCGCAGCGCCAACAGCGCCAGCGCCCAGTACGGCAGCAGGTCGAAGCTCCAGCAGACGACGGCGCCGGCGAGGATCGTCAGCCGGTCGACGAGCGGATCCAGCAGTGCCCCCATGCGGCTGTACTGTCCCGTGATGCGGGCGAGGATCCCGTCGAGGTAGTCGCCGGCGGCGATCGCCCAGTAGACCATCGCCGAGAGGACCGAGGTGCCGTCGTCGGTGTTGTAGGCGAGGACGAGGAAGACCGGGAGCGCCGCGAGGCGCAGGTAGCCGACCGCGTTCGGGATCGTCCAGGGCCGCAGCGGCTCCCCTCTGCGGGTGGAGGGTGGTGGCGGCGCGCTGCGGTCGAGCCCGAAGAGGCGGCGCACCCGGCCGCGGCCGAAGGGATCGTGCTCAGTCATCGAGGAGCGCCAGCGCCTCGGCGGCGGCCTCCCGCAGCGGCAGCTTCTGCTCTTCGCCACTGGCGCGGATCGAGGCCTCGACGACGCCTTCGGCGAGGCCGCGGCGGCCGGCGACGACGCGCACCGGGCAGCCGAGCAGCTCGGCGTCGGTCAGCTTCTCCCCCGGTCCGGCGTCGCGATCGTCGTAGAGGACCTCGGCCCCAGCTTCGCGCAGCGACTCGTAGAGGTCATCGGCGGCCTTGCGCTCGGGATCGCCGGCCTTGGCGAGGGAGACGAGCTGGACCTGCCAGGGGGCGAGGCCGGCGGGCCAGACGATGCCGCGCTCGTCGGCTCCCTGCTCGATCGCCGCGGCGACGATCCGGGCCGGGCCGATTCCGTAGGAGCCCATCACGATAGGGCGCTCGACGCCGCCCTGATCGAGGTAGGTGGCGCCCAGCGGCTCGGAATAGCGCGTGCCGAGCTGGAAGATGTTGCCGACCTCGATCGCCGGCTCGATCTCGATCGTGCCGCCGCCGGGGGCGGTGTCGCCGGCCTCGACGGTGCGCACGTCCAGCTCCTCGAACTCGAAGTCGCGGCCCGGCCGCACGCCGTGCAGATGCGTACCGCCCTCGTTGGCCCCGGTAACGAACGAGTCGCCCTGGATCGCGGCGTCCTTGACGATCGGCAGGCGGGCGCCGACCGGGCCGATGTAGCCGACCGGGCCGAGCTCGGCCTCGATCTCCTCTTGGCCTGCCTGCCTGAAGTCGGCGCCGAGCGCGTTGCGCAGCTTGATCTCGTTGAGCCGGTGGTCGCCGCGCAGCAGAACGAGCACCATGCCGCGACCCTCGACCACTACCGGCAGCGCCTTGATCAGGGCGCCGGCGGGCAGTCCCAGCAGATCGGCGACCTCCTCGACCTTGGCCAACCCAGGCGTCTCCAGCCGCTCGGGGGCCTCCAGCGACGGCGGCAGCTCGATCGGTTGCGCCTCGGCGGAGGCGATCTCGACATTTGCCGCGTACCCGGGGGCAAGCGCCACCTCGTTCTCGCCCGCCTGGCAGGGCGCCATGTACTCGTGGGCGCCCGAGCCACCCATCATCCCGACGTCGGACTCGACCCGGTACCAGCGCAGTCCGCTGCGGTCGAAGATTCGCTCGTAGGCGCCGCTCTGCTGCTCGTAGGCGCGCGCCAGGCCCTCCTCATCGCGGTCGAAGGAGTAAGCGTCCTTCATCCTGAACTCGCGGGTGCGCAGGACCCCGGCGCGGGGACGCGGCTCGTCACGCTCCTTGGTCTGAATCTGGAAGACCATGATTGGCAGGTCGCGATAGGAGCGCACCTCGCGTGCGACGTGGTAGGTGACGCACTCCTCGTGGGTCATCGCCAGCACCATCGGCGCGCCCTTGCGGTCCTCGAGCTTGAACAGCTCGTCGATCTCGTAGCGTC
>DATNGU010000014.1:0-4088 GCA_035605775.1 Solirubrobacterales bacterium
CTGCCCCTCCGGTTCTGTGGTTTCAGAGGGGGACGTCCAGCTTCATGCAATCGATGCGCGCAACGACTTCGTAGTTGACGGCACTGGGGTAAAGGTGGGGATCCTCTCTGACTCGTTCGACCAAGACGAATTCGCCCCAACCCATGAAGCTGACGATGTCGAAAGCGGGGATCTGCCAGGTGTCGACAACCTCTGCGGTTGGACGACGCCTACGGACCTCGTCGAGCCCTACGAACACGAACCGGAAGACCCTGCGCCGGCAGACGAGGGGCGCGGGATGGCCCAGATCGTCCACGACCTCGCCCCCGGGGCGTCGCTGGCATTCGCCAGCGCTTTCAACGGCCCCACGAGTTTTGCCAAAAACATCGAAGAGCTCCGTGATGCCGGGGCGCAGGTGATCGTCGACGATGTTGCCTATCCAGTCGAGCCGTTCTTTCAGGAAGGTCCGGTCGGCGTGGCCGTCAGCGATGTCGTCGAAACCGGCGTCACGTACTTCTCCGCCGCGGGCAACAACAACCTGTTCGATTCGGCTGGCAACGAAATCGGCTCCTGGGAAGCCCAGCAGTACCGCGATTCCGGTGGCTGCCCATCGGCGGTGCAAGCCCTTCCCGACGCGCGCGGAACGCACTGCCTGGACTTCAACCCGGGGTCGCAGGTCGATAAGACGCTTGGAATCAAAGTTGCGCCGGGTGCGACGCTATCGGTCGACCTGCAGTGGGATGAGCCGTGGTTCGGGGTGGACACCGATCTCGACGCCCTCCTGCTCAATTCCAGCGGTGGGTTGATTGCAGCTTCGGTTGAAGACAATGTTGAAATTAGCCAGAAGCCGGTCGAGTTCATCCAGTGGGTGAACAATGCGACCACCGAGCTGACCGTTCAGCTTGCCGTGAACCGCTATGCGGGTGGTACCCCGGCGCTAAAGCTCGCCTTGCTGGAGAATGGCTTCGGGGTGACGGGCATCGAGTACCCGAAATCCACGGGCACCGACGTAGTCGGTCCGACCGTGTTCGGGCACAACGGAGCGGTCGATGCGATCTCGGTTGGGGCGGTCCCGTTCGACGATAGTTCCGCGGTCGAGGAATACTCCTCACGCGGTCCGGTGACGCACTACTTCGGCCCAGTGGAGGCCACCGAACCTGCCGGGGCATTGGCGCCGCCTGAAGTGCTCCCCAAGCCAGACCTCGCCGCGACCGACTGCGGAGTTACGACGTTCTTCGGATTTCCAGCCGGAGAAGGGACGTGGAGATTCTGCGGAACGTCAGCCGCCGCGCCCCATGCAGCTGGCGTGGCGGCCCTCATGTTGGACGCCGAACCGTCAGCAACTCCGGGGGAAGTCCGAGCGGCAATGCTCTCGAGCGCTGTGGCGGTTGGTGAATTCGACGGCTGCGCGGTTGGCGCCGGACTGATCGAAGCTGTGGGGGCGATCGAAGATCTCCTCACTCCAGTGACTCCGGTTGAGCCAGCCTGCTTGCCACCCGCCCCCGAAGGCTCGGTGGAGGACGCCCAGGCGCCGGGGGATTGGGGCTCCGAAGCCGAAGCTTCACCGCTCCCGCCCGTCCAGACCCCCCCGGCATCCCCGCCGGCTTCAAGTCCACCAGTCGTCACCACGATCGACGAAACTCCGCCCCGCACCTTCTTCCGTCAGCATCCGAGCAGGGTCATCCTGACGCGGGGGCGCGAAGCAAAAGCCGTCTTCAAGTTCGGTGCCAACGAGAGCGGCGTGACCTTCGTTTGCCGGGTGGACAGCGATCCGTTCCGGCGATGCCGCCCACGATTCGTGTGGCGGTTTGGGATCGGCCGGCACGTCTTGCGGGTCGTCGCCCGTGATGCGGCCGGTAACGCGGACCCCACGCCGGCCGTCTTCCGCTTCCGGGTGAAGCAGCACGGGTAGCAGTCAGCCTGGTTCAGCGCGCCTCGCCGAGGCTACCCGACGCATGATCCAGTGGCCCGCAAGCAGCAAGATCAGCAGGGCAACAGCACTGCCCAGTATGAGGGGATCGGTGAGGCTGAGTCCCTCCAGGCGGGTGCCGAAGTAGACGGCCAGTGCGGTTAGCGGGAGGTAGCCGACGGCGGTCGTCCAGATGAAGCGCCAGATCGGGACACGCGCGGCGCCGGCGGCATAGGAGACGAGGCTGAAGGGGATGATCGGGATCAGCCGCGCCGCGAGGAGCAGGGTGGCGCCGCCGCGCTCGATCGCCGCCTCCATCTGCTCGAAGCGTCCGGCGCCGAACCAGCGGTCCAGAAGCGGCCGGGCCACCGAGCGCCCAACGGCGAAGCAGAGCAGCCCGGAGAGTAGCCAGCCGACCATCACCAGCGCCAGCGCTGGCAAGAAGCCGTAGACGAAACCGGCCGCCGCGTCGACGATCTCCGCTGGGTAGAAGACCACGGTATGGATCAGCGCCAAGCCGAGGATTAGCAGCGGTCCCGCGATACCGAGGTCGTCGATCCGGCTGCGCACCTCGGCGCTGTCGCCTCGAACCGCCGCCTCGAAGGCGTCGCGCAAGGGGGCGATCGCAAGAATCAGCGCCGCCAGCAGGACGATCCCGGCCAGCGTGACCGCGATTGCGACGAGCGACGGCCTCGGAGACTCCACCCGATGAGTATCGCGGCGACTGCTTAGCTGCGCAGGCGCTCGGCCAGGGCCGAGTGGCGGCTGCCGCTGTCGTCGCGGCGGACGGCCATCTCCAGCGCCGTGGGGTCGCCGATCAAAACGCAGCTGTTGCGGGCGCGGGTTATCGCGGTGTAGAGGAGCGGGCGGGTCAGCATGCGGGCATGAGAGCGGTGGCAGACGCCGACCACGACCGGTACCTCGCACCCTTGCGCCTTGTGGACGGAAATTGCGTAGGCGAGGCGCAGCGTCGCCGTCTCGCCGTAGGGGATGACCAGCGAACCCCCCTCGTCGGTGTCGACGACTATCGACTCCTCTCCGGGGTCGTCGCTGCGCAGAAAGACGATCGACCCGTTCATCAAGCCCAGCTCATGCGAGTTTCGCGTCTGGATCAGTCGGTCGCCGATCCGGAAGCGCTCCCCGACCGCCGCTTCGCCGTGCGGGTTGAGCCGCGCCTGCAGGCGCTCGTTCAGGGCATCGATCCCGACCGCTCCACGGTACATCGGTGCCAGGACCTGGACTTCTCGGATCGGGTCGACCCCGAAGCGGGATGGCGCTCGCTCGGCGACCACCTCGACGACCGTTTCCAGTGCCCGCTCTGGGCTCGGTCGGTCGATGAAGAAGAAGTCGTGGTTCTGATCTCCCTCTGGTTGCATGTGCGGCGGCCGTCCGCGGTTGATCTCGTGGGCGGCGGTGGTGATCATCGAGCGTGCCGCTTGGCGGAAGATCTGCGTCAGCCGGACGACGGGAGCGGTGCCGGAGGCGATCAGATCCTCGAAGGGCTTGCCGGCGCCGATCGGCGGCAGCTGGTCAGCGTCGCCGACGAAGACGACGTGGGTCGACTCGGCGAGCCCGCCGAGCAGCACCTCGATCAAGCGCAGGTTCAGCATCGAGGACTCGTCGACGATCGCCAGCTCGACCGGCAGTGGGTGCCCCGGTTTGAAGCCCGGCTCACGGCCGGGCATCCACTCGAGCAGTCGGTGGATCGTCTGCGCCTCGTGGCCGGTTGCCTCCTCGAGGCGGCGTGCGGCGCGGCCGGTCGGCGCGCAGAGGGCAATCGAGATGCCGGCGCGACTCGCCTCGGCGACGATCGCCCGCGTGCATGCAGTCTTGCCGACGCCGGGGCCACCGGTCAGGACCGAGATCCGTGCCGCGAAGCCGCCCCGTACAGCAGCCCACTGCTCGTCGGTAAGGCGCAGCTCATCCTCTACGTCTTCGGGGGGTGAGTCGCCGGGGTCGTGATCGAGATGGGGAGGGGCTGCAGCGCGGGCGGCGAGCGTCTTGGCGACGGCGATCTCGCTTGCGTGGGTGGGCTCGCGATAGGCGCGCCCTTCGTCGAGCAGCAGCCCCCGAGCCCGCGTCGGCACATCCGGATCGGGCTGCAGCCCGATCAGCTTTGCGGTGCGCCGGTTGAGCTCATCCGCGGGCAAATAGGTGTTCCCTTGCTGCTCGGCCTCTGAGAGGGCGAAAACCGCGGCCG
>DATNGU010000015.1:0-3091 GCA_035605775.1 Solirubrobacterales bacterium
CGCCCCCACCGGTTCCGGGGGCCGCGACCTCCGTGGCCGGATCGGCGGACGACGGAGCGCCCCCATCTCGGACGAAAGCCGCGGCGAGTCCGCCGAGAAGGACCACGGCCAGAGAGGTCGCCACGAGGACCACGGTCCGCCGTCGTGGCCTGGCGGCTCCTGCCTCCGCAGGTCGAGCGGCCGGCGCAGGGGCGGATGGGGCGGGCGCCGCCCAGGCGCGATAGGCGACTGCGGCTTCGGCCATCTGCTCCACCGCGGGCCTGCAGCGGTCGCAGGCGGCCAGGTGCGCATCGAGCCATGCCCCCTCGTCGTCGGCGGATTCGAGCTGCCCGTCTTCGCGCGCCGCGATCAACGGCAGCGACCGCTGGCACTCCGCTGAAGGCGCCGCAACCGAGGCCAGGGGCGTGCCACGCAGCTCGTCATAGAGATTGATCCGCGCTCGCGCGATCAGCTGGGCGACCGAGCCGTGGCTGGTCCCCATCCTCGCCGCGATCTCCTCATAGGAAAGCCGGTCGTGCTCCAATAGCTCGAGAGCCTCGCCCTGGCGCTTCGGCAGGCAGGCGATCGCCTGCTGGATCTGCTCCTGACCGAAGGCCGAGGTGGAGCCGACCAAGGGACTAGCCGATCTTGTCGTAGAGGCTGAAGATAGGCAGGTACATCGCGATCACGATGAAGCCGACGACCCCGCCGACGAAGACGATCATGATCGGCTCGATCAGCGAGGTCAGGGCTTTGACCTTGGCGTCGACCTCGGTCTCGTAGAAGTCGGCGATTTTGCTCAGCATGTGCTCGAGCTGACCGGTCTCCTCGCCGACCGAGACCATGTGGCCGACCATCGGCGGGAAGATCGGGGCGCGTTGGATCGGCGTCGCCAGCGAGCCACCACGCTTGGCCGAGGCGTAGACCTCGTCCATCGTCTGTTCGACGACGACGTTGCCGGCCGTGTCCCCGGTCAGCTTGATCGACTGCAGCATTGGCACGCCGGCCGAGACCGCTCCGGAAAAGGTGCGCGACCAGCGTGCCAGCGCCACCTTCTGGATCACGTCGCCGATCATGAACGGGGTGCGCAAGAGGAGGCGGTCCCAAACCTCTTTTCCACGGTCGGTTCGCTTCCATTTGAAGAAGCCGATCGCGGCGGCGATCAGAAGCGGGAAGATGATGAACCAGTAGCTGGTGATCGCGTCCGAGGCCGACACGCAGACCTGCGTCGGCAATGGCAGGGCCGAACTCTCTTCCGGGTTGTCTTCGGCGAGTTCTTCGAAGATCCCGGCGAACACGGGGATGATGAAGGTGACGATCGCGAGCAGGGCGACGCCTGCGAAGCCGAAGACGAGCGCCGGGTACATCAGCGCCGATTTCACCTGGCGTCGCAGGGCGTCGGATTTCTCCACCTGGTAGGCGATCCGGTCGAGGGCATCTTCCAGGCGGCCCGACTCCTCGCCGGAGCGGACCATTGCGCAGAAGAGCCGGTCGAAGACCTCGGGATGGCGCTGCATCGCCTGCTCGAGCGTGCTGCCGGACTCGACGTCGGCGCGCACTCCGGCGACGGCCTCCTTGATCCGTTCGTCCTCAGTCTGCTCCTCCAGGGTGTGCAAGGTGCGCAGCATCGGCATCCCCGAGGCGACCAGGGTGGCGAACTGGCGCGAGAAGATCGCCAGCTCGCGCATGTCGACGCCCTTCCAGCGCCGCCAGAGGTCCTCGATCTTGAACGGCACCTTCTTCTCGCTGACGTCGAGGACGATCAGACCGCGCTGGCGCAGCTGCTCGGTGACCTGCGCCTTGGAGTCGGCCTCGAGCTCGCCGGCGGTGGCGGCCCCGGCGACGTCCATCGCGCGGAAGGCGAAGGTGCTGGCGCCCGCCATCGCTTAGGCCCCCGGGGTGTGGACGGGCGGGGGCGCAGAGGTGGGCGACGGTGCGGATGGCCCGCCTTGGGGCGGTCCGGGAGGCGCGGTCGAGGGAACGGCCTGGGGAAATCCATCGCCTTGCATAGCCATCGGCGCTACGGGCGCAGAGCCGAGCAAGCGTTTGAGCTCCTCGGGCACCGAAGCCCGCTGTTCTGCCAGCAAACGGCTGATCGTTCCTTCTCGCACGAGCCGCGCCAGGTCGGCGTCCATCGTCTGCATGCCGACGGCGCCGGAGGTCTGTACAGCGGCGTAGATTTGGTGCGTCTTGCCCTCGCGGATCAGGTTGCGGATCGCCGGCGTCGGCACCAACACCTCGGTGGCCACGACGCGTCCCGTCCCGTCGGCAGTCGGCAAGAGCTGCTGGGTGACGATCCCCTGCAGGGCGATCGAGAGTTGGGTCCGCACCTGGCCCTGCTGCTGGGGGGGGAAGACGTCGATGATCCGGTCGACGGTCTGCGCGGTCGACTGGGTGTGCAGGGTGGCGAAGACGAGGTGGCCGGTCTCGGCCGCGGTCAGCGCCGTGGAGATCGTCTCCAGGTCGCGCATCTCGCCGACCAGGATTACGTCGGGGTCCTCACGCAGGGCGGCGCGCAGGCCGAGGGCGAAGTCGGGCGCGTCGGAGCCGACCTCGCGCTGGTTGACGATCGAGCGTTTGTGCTGGTGCAGGAACTCGATCGGGTCCTCGATCGTGAGGATGTGATCCTGGTTCTCGGAGTTGATCACGTCGATCATCGCCGCCAGGGTCGTGCTCTTGCCAGAGCCGGTCGGGCCGGTGACGAGGACGAAGCCGCGTGGTTTGGCGCAGAGCTCGCGCAGGATCTGCGGCACCTTGAGCGAGTCGAGGCTGGGAATGTCCTGCGGCACGAGGCGGAAGGCGGCGCTGACCGAGCCACGCTGGAAGAAGCAGTTGACGCGGAAGCGGGCGACGCCGGGGATCGCGTAGGCGAAGTCGAGCTGCTTGCCGGTCTCGAAGCGTTTGCGCTGGTCGTCGTTGAGGATGCTGTAGACAACCTCGCGCGTCTCCTGTCCGGAGAGGACGGGAAATCCCTCCATCGGCTCGATCTTCCCCTTGTCCCGCATTGCGGGCGGGAAGCCAGGAGTCAGGTGGACATCGGAGGCCTGCGCCTCGACCATGCGGGCGAGAACGTCTGAGAACTGGAATTCCATGGCTACCTAGATCGACCGGC
>DATNGU010000016.1:0-4323 GCA_035605775.1 Solirubrobacterales bacterium
GGCACTACCCGATGCTGCCTTCCATCTGCAGTTCGATCAGCCGGTTGAGCTCGACCGCGTACTCCATCGGCAGCTCCTTGGTGACCGGCTCGATGAATCCGTTGACGATCATCTTCGAAGCCTCCTCCTCGTCGAGCCCGCGGCTCTGCAGGTAGAAGAGCTGCTCGTCGCCGATTTTGGAGACGGTCGCCTCGTGACCGATGTCGGCGTCGTTCTCGTCGATACGGATCGTCGGGTAGGTGTCCGAGCGCGAGTCCTCGTCGAGGAGCAGCGCGTCGCAGACGACCTTGGAGCGGGATTCGCTCGCCCCGTCGGCGACTTCGAGCAGGCCGCGGTAGGTCGCCCGGCCGCCGTCCTTGGAGATCGACTTGGAGAAGATCGAGGACGAGGTCCGCGGCGCCGCGTGGATGATCTTGCCGCCGGCGTCCTGGTGCTGGCCCTCGCCGGCGAAGGCGATCGAGAGGATCTCGCCGTGCGCTTCGGGGCCGAGCAGGTAGATCGACGGGTACTTCATCGTCAGTTTCGAGCCGAGGTTGCAGTCGACCCACTCCATCGTCGCCTTCTCCTCGGCGACGGCCCGCTTGGTGACCAGGTTGTAGACGTTCTGAGACCAGTTCTGCACGGTCGTATAGCGCACCCGTGAGCTCTTCTTGGCGACGATCTCGACCACCGCCGAGTGCAGCGAGTCGGTCGAGTAGACCGGCGCCGTGCAGCCCTCGATGTAGTGGACGTCGGAGCCCTCCTCGGCGATGATCAGCGTCCGCTCGAACTGGCCCATGTTCTCGGTGTTGATCCGGAAGTAAGCCTGCAGCGGCATCTCCACCTTGACTCCGGCGGGCACGTAGACAAAGGAGCCACCCGACCAGACGGCCGAGTTGAGCGCCGCCAGTTTGTTGTCGTTGGGGGGGATGATCGTCGCCCAGTACTGGCGGACGAGGTCCTCGTGCTCGCGCAGCGCCGTGTCCATGTCGGTGAAGATCACGCCCTGGGCCTCGAGCTTCTCGTTGACCTGGTGGTAGACGACCTCGGACTCGTACTGGGCCCCGACCCCGGAGAGGAATTTGCGCTCCGCCTCGGGGATGCCAAGCCGGTCGAAGGTGTTTTTGATGTCCTCTGGGACCTCGCTCCAGTCGCGGCTGTTCTTTTCGGAGGCGCGGACGAAGTAGTGGATGTCTTCGAAGTCGATCTGGCCGATGTTGCCGCCCCAAGTCGGGGTCGGGCGGTTTTCGAAGTGCTCCAGCGCCTTCAGCCGGAAGTCGCGCATCCAATGCGGCTCGTCCTTGTACTCGGAGATCGATTCGACGACTTCGCGGGAGAGGCCCTTCGGCGCCTTGTAGGCGTAGCCGCTCTCGGAATCGTGGAAGCCGAACTTCTCCTTGTAGTCGGAGTTGATCCCAGCAAGCTCTCTTTTCTCTGCGACTGCCTCTGGCGTTGCCATGATCGATCAGACCTCCAAGACGATGGTGTCGTCCACGACGGCCGTCGTGAACGTCCGTACCGGAGCATAGGCGGGGAGCGTCTTCGGTCTGCCGCTGGTCAGATCGAAGAGGGAGCCGTGGCGGGGGCACTCGACGGTGCAGGTCGCGGCGTCGAACTCGCCCTCGGCGAGCGGGCCGTCGTCATGCGAGCAGCGATCCTCGATCGCGTACAGCGACCCATCGCAGTTGAAGACCCCGATCTTCGTCTCCTCGTGCTCGACCAGGCGCATGGTGCCGGGCGGCAGCTCGGAGAGCGCGCAGACGGAGATTTGGGTTCCAGCGATGTCGGGCATGACGGGGTAGCCTCTGCTTCAGTTTCGTGCGGGTTGAAACTTAATCCTACTTCTACAGTCGGATTTTAGAGGAAGGCGACGATGAGCGAGAGGACCAGTTACGCACCGGGAACGCCGTGTTGGGTGGATCTCGGCTCCTCCGACGTTGGCGCCGCGACCGATTTTTACGGCGGGCTCTTCGGGTGGGATGTGCCGGAGGGCGAAAACACTGAGCAGACCGGCGGTTACCGCCAGGCGCTACAGGGCGGTATGCCTGTCGCCGGGATGTACCCCCTAACTCAGGAGGGCCAGCCGCCCGCCTGGACGACCTATGTCTCGGTTGCCGATGCCAGCGTGGTCGCCGGCAAGGTCCGCGACGCCGGCGGCACCGTCGTCACCGAGCCACTCGAAGTCCTCGACCTGGGCAGCATGGCGGTCTTTACCGACCCGACCGGCGCCGTCTTCGGTGTTTGGCAGCCCGGCACGTTTGCCGGCGCCGGCCGCGTCAACGAGCCGGGCACCCTCTCCTGGAACGAGCTCAACACGCGCGACGTCTCCGCCGCCGCGGAGTTCTACGGCGCCATCTTCGGCTGGACTTTCGAGAGCGAAGACATGGGGGAGGCGGGGAGCTACACGACGATCCACCTCGGCGGCAGCCCAGTTGGCGGCATCCTCAACCAGCGTGGACGGGGGGTCCCCGAGGAGGTGCCGCCCTACTGGGCGGTCTACTTCGCGGTTGAGGACACCGACGCGATGGTCGAGAAGGCAAAACAGCTCGGCGGCAGCGTGATGGTCGAGCCGGTCGACATCCCGGTCGGCCGCTTCGCGATCCTCACCGACCCGCACGGCGCGAGCTTTGCCGTGATCGCCCTGAGCCCCGAAGCGGGGGCCAGCGGCTAGGCCGAGCCGAGGTCGGCGGCCGCTTCGGTGGGGTCGCCGGTCTCGCCCTCGTCCTCCCATTCGGCCGGTTTGCCGAGACTGGCGCTCTTGACCACCTTCAGGCCCAGCATCGCGCACTTCATCCGGGTCGCGGAGATCTCGATCCCGAGCAGGTCGAGGACGAACTCCTTCGGCAGTCTCAGCAGCTCCTCGCGGCTCTTGCCGGCAAGCTCGTCGGTGAGCAGCGAGGTCGCGGCGGTCGAGATCGCGCAGCCCTGACCCTCGAAGGCGATCTCGGCGACTTTGCCGTCCTCGCCGAGCCGGATCGTCACGCGCTGCTCGTCGCCGCAGAACGGGTTGGTGTCCTCGAACTCCAGGTCTGCGTCGTCCAGGTGGCCGAAGTTGTGTGGCCGCTTGTAGTGCTCGAGGATCTGGTCTCGGTAGAGCTCGTCCATGTAGCGAGGCTAGCGAAGGGCGCTACCGTGGAGACCATGGACCTACCGCCGATCGTCAGCGAAGAGGAGTGGCAGCACTCGCACGAGGCCCTGCTGGCGAAGGAGAAGGAAGCCACCAGAGCGCGGGACGCGCTGGCCGCGGAGCGCCGCCGCCAGCCGATGATGGAGTTCTCCCCGGATTACGCTTTCGAGGGGCCCGACGGGGTCGTGAAGCTGGTCGACCTCTTCCAGGGACGACCGCAGCTGATCGTCTACCACTTCTGGTTCCCGCCGGACGGGCAGCCGTGCGGCGGTTGTTCGATGTTCACCGACCAGATCGGCAACCTTGCCCACTTCAACGCGCGCGACCTCTCCTTCGCGCTTGTCTCGCGCGCCGCCCAACCGCAGATCGAGCAGTTCAAGCGCCGCATGGGCTGGGAAGTCCCCTGGTACACCGTGGTCGGCGAGGACTTCCAGGAGGCGCTGGGCACGACCGAGTACTTCGCGCTCAACGTCTTCCTGCGCGACGGCGACCGCGTGTTCCTCACTTACACGACCAGAAGCCGGGGGGTCGAGGCGCTCGGCAGCGTCTGGACGTTCCTCGACCTGACGCCACTCGGCCGCCAGGAGGAGTGGGAGGACACGCCGGCTGGCCGGCCGCAGACGCCTCCCTACCGGTGGTGGCGGCTGCACGACGAATATGAGTGAGGCATCTTTAGAGTAGTGCGGCAAACTTCAACTGGAGGTCGCATGCTCGCCCGTCGCTCTGCACTGCTCGCCGTGCTCATCGTCGCCCTGGCTGGCGCCCTGTTCCCCGCTGCCTCGGTCGCCGGTTTGGGCTACTCGACCAAGTTCATCGTCAGCCTCAAATTCCCCGCCTTCCACGGCACGCTGAAATCCGGCAAGGGCATCTGCGTGAAGGACCGTAGGGTCAAGCTCTTCCGCGAGAAGTCGGGGCCGGACAAGCTTCTGGGCACCGACAAGAGCAACGCCAAGGCCGAGTGGTCGATCCCCATCGGCAAAAGGCTGACCTCGGGTTCCTACTACGCCAAGGCGCCGGCCAAGGGCAAGTGCAACCCGGCGAAATCGAAAGTTCTCTCGATCGACTAGCGGCGCAGGCTAGAGACTAAAGACGCGGCGCGTGTCGGCGAGGCCCTCGACCAGGCGGTCGATCTCCTCGGGCGTGTTGTAGAGATAGACCGAGGCCCGCGCGGTCGCGGTCAGGCCGAAGTGGTCCATCAGCGGCTGGCAGCAGTGGTG
>DATNGU010000017.1:0-10207 GCA_035605775.1 Solirubrobacterales bacterium
CTGCACCACCCCACTCCCTTCAAGGCCCGTCCCAGGAGAGAGGCCGTGATCGAACTCCAACGGCCCGGCGGAAAACGATTTCCGCGTCGGTCAACCGGGTAACGGACCCGTATGGCCAGCGAGAAGCAGCGCAAAGCCGCACGGCGCAACGTCAAGAGGGCGCAGGCCGCCCGCTCGAAGATGGGCAAGGACGAGCTGCGTCGTGCGATCGCCCGGGCTCGTTGACCCAGAGACAGCGAGGACACCATGGCGAAAGATCACGGACCGAGCATCAAGGACGACGAGCTCTACGAAAAGCTGCGTGAAGAAGGCGAGAGCAAAGAGAAGGCGGCGCGCATCGCCAACGCCAAGGCGGGCGGTGAGAACGTCAGCGAGAAGGGCGGTGAAGGCGAGAGCTACGAGGACCGGACGGTCGAGGAGCTGCGCGAACGCGCGGCGGAAATCGGGATCGAAGGCCGCTCCGAGATGGACAAGGGCGAACTCGTCGACGCGCTGCGCAACCACTGAGATGGGCATCGTCGAGTCGACTCGCGGGGTGCTCTGGGCGCGCAAGCGCCAGCCAGAGCAGATCGCCTATCTGGCGGCGCTGGCGCATGAGCGCTTCACGCCGCGAAGCGGCCGGTCGCGAGGCAGGCGAGATCATCCTGCAGGCGCCGATCGCCTGGGCGGAGTCAGACGAGGAGGCCCTCCGTGGTGCCCAGGAGTGGAAGGCGACGATGGTCGACGAGCACTACACCGAGCCGATCCACGACCCCGCTGAGAGACGTTCTGCCTCGGCTGCGTTCTGAGTAGAACCGCTTCGCAGATTCATTCATTTCGTCGAAGACGAGCCAAAAGAAAGTCTCAAGCACGAAAGGGACCATTTCCGGGCTTTCTCTAGGGGCAGAATTCGAACCTGCGACCTGGGGCTTTCTTGCCCTCTAGCGCTAGTCAGCCCACCAATCGCGCTGGCCATCGACGTCTTCGCGCGGAGTCTCGCCGAGATTGGGTGCACCGATGACGAGGATCTCGAGGCCCTCCGGCCCGGCCTCGTAGCCTCGCCACGTACCGGGCGGGACGCGCACCGCGTCCCATTCCCTAAGCTCGACGATCTCGTCGTCGAGCTTCATCCTCCCGCTCCCGCGCAGGACCACGTACACCTCCTCCTGCTCCTTGTGCGTGTGGCCGTACGGAAAGCGATAGCCGGGTGGGACGCGCTGGTAGCCCAGGCCGGACTTCTCGAGCTCGAGCGCCTGGGTCGCCAAGCGGAACTCCAGGTCTGGCGAGCCGTCGAAGTTGGACCCGACGTCCTCCAGATCCTCTCTGAGGTTCCTGAGCGTGAACGGCACGGCGCAATCCTATGGGACCCCTGGGAACCCCCGGCTGTTGCGCCAGCCTTCGTTGGCTAGGGCGGCTGCCTTGGTCGTCCATAGGGGACGGGATTCGACCCGCGACCTTCGCGTTATGAGCCCGGACCAGGGGTACCGCTGGACTACGTGGAGCACGTTTGTTGCCCCAGCTGGCCGCGCTCGAACCCCAACGTGGCCGGCGCGTGCTGCGGCTAGTTGACCTCTAGCCGCGCCGGCGGTAGTGCAAGTACACGGTCCCGCCGAACGTGCGGGTCTCGACCAGCTCGAGGTCGATGTGCACGTCCGGCGGGAAGTACGGCGTGCCGCCACCGACCACGATCGGGATGACGAACAGCTCGAACTCGTCGATCAGCCCGCGCCGCATGCATTCCGCCGCAAGGCCGGCGCCGCCGACCGCGATCCTCCGGTCCCCGAGCGCGGCGATCTCTTCCTCGAGCGTTCCCGTGGCCAGGCGGTTACTGCCCTCGACGCTCGTCAGCGTGGTCGAGAACACGATCTTCTCGAGTGGGCGCCAGATCTCGGCGAA
This sequence comes from Solirubrobacterales bacterium, assembly GCA_035605775.1. GTDB lineage: Bacteria > Actinomycetota > Thermoleophilia > Solirubrobacterales > 70-9 > VRUE01. The sequence goes on from DATNGU010000017.1 coordinate 1,876, forward strand.
CTCCGCCATCACGGGGTCGGAGAACTCCTCGGTGTCCCACACGAGCATCGTCTCGTAGAGGCGCCGGCCGAGCAGTTGGGCGTCGGTCGCGGCGGCCCGTTCATTGTGGAACCGGTGCAGCTCCTGGCTGGGCACCGCCCAGTCGAAGCTTCCGTCGGGTCCGGCGATGTAGCCGTCGGCCGACAGGCTCATGGAATAGGAGATCACACGGATAGTGAACCGCGTCGAGCCGACGGCCTTCTCGGCGACCCCGCCGCAGCTGATCGTAGGGCGGGCAGTTCGTTGTCTGGACCCTCAGCGAACGCGACCTAGCGATTGCGGCGCTGACTACACGCGCTAGCGAATAGCTACACCGACGAAGCCGCCTGGCGCGTGACCTCGATCGCGGGCATCGCTTAAAGCTCGGAGAGCGGCACCCTCTCGCCCCGCCGAGCCTGCTCAATCTCCGTTCGGTCCCAAAGAAAGCCCTGCGTTTGCAGGGCCTTCTCACTAGCGTAGCGGGGGTGGGATTCGAACCCGCGACCTTCGGGTTATGAGCGCGGCCCGCCGACTCGGCTGGGCACTGTGGGGAGCGTTCTAGAGCGGTTTTCGCGAGATCGAGATCGGCTGGGATCGGCTGGAATCTGTGGGGCATGTTGCCCCATTTGTTGCCCCAGCAGACACGACTTGCTTCGAAGCCTGAGCGCACCGAAGACAGCCGGATATCGCGCGAAGCAACAGTCTTTCTACGGCCGACCTAGGACACGTAGGCCTTGCGCACCATCGCGGCCGTCCATCGGTTCGTACCGTGGGCCGGGAGGACATTCCTGCGGTTCAGAGTCTCGGCGATCTCGGCGAGGGACTTGCCTTTCGCGAGCAGTGTCCCGATCTGCTTCCGCCGGCTGTAATCCCGCTGGTTGCACTCCGTGTGGGACAGCCGAACGTTCTCGGGGACGAGGTGCCCGCCGGCCGACTTGAGGGTCGGGTAGTGGTCGGGCGAGGGCGCCCACTTGGTGCGCGTCTTCGCAACCGGCTCGAATGCGGCTCGACCCTTGTGGTGGTAGCACCGCGGCATCTCGCACTTCAGGTCGAGGAGTTGGCCGCGCTCGGCCATCTGCACGAGGACACCCTTCACGCCGAGTTTGCGGAGCTCGTCCGCGACTGAGCTATCTGCGCCGCCGGCGCCAGCGGCTGCCTTAGCCATCGAGTCACCCTTCTCGTATAGTCGCCCGTTGGGCTTCGTGCATACGTCGCGTGGAGCGGCGGTCTCGCGACCGACGAACGTCGCCACCCAAGCCTTCGCCCGTCCAGTATCCCCCAGGCGATCCCAATCGGAATGGCGCTCGCGTCGACCTGCTCCTCTCGCCAGCGGCGCAAGTCGAACGGCCGCACCTCAGGGCTGCTCGCCCTCCCAGTAGTCGACCTCGTCCTCGATCCGGAAGTAGTGCTTGCGCCCGTCGGACTCGGGCAGCCGCTCGGCCGCGCTGAGCTTGTTCGAGTCGGGATAGATGACGACGTCGGGGGTCCCGTGGGTGCTGACCGCGAGCAAGCGGACCAGCTCCTCGTCCTCGTTCCAGACCTGGTGGGCGCCCTGCTCGCCGGTGGGAAAGCGGATCACGTCCCCCGTGGAGAGGGTCTGCGACCCTTCCGGAGTCCGCAGCGAGGGCGTGCCCGCGAGCACAATCAGCACCTCTTCCTCGGCCAGGTGGAAATGGTACGGGTAGGCCTTTTGCCCCGGCGGCAGCTCCCAGAGGCTAATCCCGATCCGCTCGGTCCCCAACTGGTGACCGATCCGCGCCCGGCGCACCTGGAAACCCTCCTGCTCGCGCGGCTCGTCGAAGTTCGGCTTGTCGATGTTGGCCACAGCGATCGGCACCGTGGTCGCGCAACCTATCGCGGCTAGCGGCGCCCCCTTCCTAGCAGGATCGGCTGGAATCTGTGGGGTTGTTGCCCCATTTGTTGCCCCAGCGGGGCTAGCCGCTGAGGAAGCATCCGTATTGGAGCTGCGTTCCCGCACGAAAAGGAGCGCTCTTGCCGGTGAGGGTCATCCCGGCGCGCTCGTAGAGCCTGCGGGCGCCCGTGTTGTCCTTGGCGGTCCAGACAGCGACACGCTGATATCCGTGCGAACCGGCGATGTCGAGAACATGAAGGATCAGAGGAAGGCCGACTCCTGAGCGCTGTGCGGCGGGACGCACGAACACCATCGAGATGTGCAGGAGCGACGGGTCGGGTTCGCCTGCGCCATCATCGAACCGTCCCGGCTCGGCCAGCGCCATACCCACGATGCCCGGTCGTAGCGCCACGAATGCCAGGGCATCCGAGGCTGAAAGCTTCGCGTGGACGCGGGCGGTGCGCTCCTGCCCGTGCGGGGCACCACGGGCGACGTTCGCCTCACGCCACACGCTGACCGCCGAATCAAGCTCATCGGGACGCATGGGCCGGACCTCCCCCGGCGGATCGTACGCAGGCCAGCCGACTCGGTGACGTAGGTTCTTCGGATATGGAGTCGGGCAGGGGGAAAGCGATCCAGGCCGGCGTCCGCATCGGCGCGGCGGCAGCCGGCGGATGGCTGAGCACCGTGCTCGGTCCCGAGGCCGGCCCCGCCGTCGCTGAGACGATCTCCGAGGCGGGGGTCGCGGCTGTCGCCTTCCTCGATGATCGAAAGAGCGATCGAGTTTCGCGGACGTTGATCGAGATCTCCGATGAGGCCGCGACCCGCATCGCCGCCGGCGAGAAGGTCCGCGCGGAGATTGCCGACCCTGAGAGCGACGACGCCACCGCGCTGTTCGAGGCAGTGATTGAGGCTGCGGCTCAGAGCGTCGAGGATCGGAAGCGCGCCGTCATCGCCAACGTCTACGCCTCGATCGCCTTTGACCCGTCAATCACGATTGCCGACGCCCTCCTCTACATCGAACGAATCCGGGCCTGCTCCTGGCGCCAACTCGTCGCCCTCCAATTTCTGCAAGCAGGGGAGCGAGCCCAAGAACGCGAGCGCATCGTCGCAGCGGGTCAAGAGGGCGACATCGACATCGCCCCGGCTCTAAGCGCTGAATTCTCCGAACTTGGCCTGACCCTGGAACTGATTGGCACCGGCATCCCCGGCGGGCGGATCTCCAACCCTTCGACCACCTTCGGCGGGGGTCAGCTCACTACCCAGTCCGTCGCAGCAATGACCCCGACGGCGGTCGGTCACGAATTGATCCGCCTCGGGAAGCTGGAGGACGAGGTCGGGGAGGATGAACTCGACGCGCTTGGTCGAGCCATCGCCGACACTCGCCCCGGTCCGAACTAGGCGGCACCCCACTTGCTGGGCGAGAAGGCGACCTCTTACGATCTTCGCTGCGCCGAACGTCAGGTGCCGCCCTGCGGCGCAGCCACCTTTGACCGAGGCATAATGGCCCGTGTGAAGAAGGTTGTTGTCTACATGCCGGACGATCTTCTTGTTGAGATCGATGCCGAAGCTGACCGCACCGGCGCAAGTCGCAGCGCCGTCATGCGGGACTTCACGTACGCCGCCTTGCGCCGCCGCCGAGTCAACCGTGCGACGGAGATGCGGGTCCTGCTAGACCACATCGGTCCCCGTGGAGGCAATGCCGCCGAGTGGGTGAAGCAGATGCGGCCTCGCGACCCTGGGTCTCGTCTGTGGACCTTCGCCGAATACGACGCGAGGCGCCGGCTGATTCAGGCTCTACGCTGACCTCGATATCGTCCGGTGCGCTGAGCTCGAGACTTAGCCAGATTTATACGGAAGAAGCCGCCACGACAGAAACGTCGTCGTGGGCAATCGCCCCGCGCCTCTGAGCCCGCGCCGTCACTAGCGCCGGCTTGCGGCTCGCGGGCGCCACGTCGAGCACAAACTCGATCCCCAGCCGCCGAACCGCGTTGATGATCGTGTCGACCTCCGGGTTGTGCTCCCCGGACTCGAGCTTGACGACGCGAGGCTGCGAAATGCCCAGCTTCTTCGCCAGGGCCCTCTGGCTCAATTTGTGCTCAGCGCGATAGCGCAGCAGCGTTGCCGCAAACTCTCGCGCAGGAGCGAGCCTCTGCCACTCCGCCCGAAAGCTCGGATGAGCCAGCTGCTCCTCGGCCAAGAGGGCATCGAAGTTCTTTTGTAGAGCCGCCATCGCGATCATGATAATAGCTCTATTATCAGCCGTCAACCGTGGCGCTTCAAGCGATCATTCGCCGCCCCGACCGCTCGATCGAAGTCTTTCTTCCTCGCGGCCACCGCTAGAACCACAAATCGACCGCCGAATCGAGCATAGATCGGCCGAGCCTCACAAGCCCCCTGCTTCGGCCGCAGCTCAAACAGATTCGCCTCGCCCTTCAACGACTTCATATGCGGCGAGGGCGGGTCCGGCCCGAGGTCCTTCAGCTTCTGCACGACGTTGAAGACCGCCTTGCGGTCTCCCCGCGACTTCACGTCCTCGAAGTCGATGACCGCATCGCTGTCGAACTCGACGACCCAGGCTTTCGGCTGTCCCATGCGGCGACATTAGCTTTGGACGCGGACTCAACATTTTGTCTACGCGCAGATGGTTTGGCGCCGATCGAGTCACTCGGCGTAAGAGCCTTGCAGCCCTCCTAGCCCCATATTTAAGCCACGGCAGCAACTCCCGATGAGGCCTCTAAGCACAGATCGCCAAGGGCAGAATCTGCACAGCAGGGCCCGACACCGTGGGGAGCAAGGGCGTGATGTCCCCCAGCTGCAATTCTTCGGGCTCGGCCGAGCCTTCAGAATCCTCGATACCGGCCGCCGCAAACGCCGAGGCTCGAAGCTCATGGACATCAATGCCGGAGGCCAAGCCGGTGAGTACATTCATCAGTCCCCAAGTTGACATCATCTTCAAGGCTGGAACCAGCGACATCACTGATCGCCGATAAAGATTGACGCCCTCGTCCTCGGTGGGCCATACCTCCGTCACCTTGCCCACGACCGTGAACTTCGAGGTGTGCAAGAGCTCTAGAACTCGCTCAGACGCGAAACGCTGGTCAAGCGAGAGGATCACGCTCGGCTCATCCTCACGTATCACAACCACATCAACCATCCCACTCTGATTGAGATCTTCGTGGATTGCCCGGAACATCTTAAGAACGTTCCGAAGCTCCTGGGAATCATCGTCTTTCTTGGGCTTCTCTCGCTCTGGATGACGACGGCGCTGGCGGGTCATCGTGCTGCCGTCGTCGGTCTCCTGGGGGTCGTCAAGGTCGAGTCCCGTCACCGGGGCGGCAACCTCGAACAGCCGCATAACCTGCTCAAGGATTCGCCGCAGTGGGGCAACGGCAGGACCCAACGTAAGTGAAACCAGCTCTCCCGGCTTAATGTCATTAATGTTGAGGTCTTGAATTTGTCCGGTGCGCTTCAAATCATCATGTAGGGATATGAATATCGACGCTTCGGTGTGCTGGCGGACAAATCGCGACTCAATCTCTGCCCCTTCGGACCGCTTCGATTCTCGGCTGGCCCCTATCCCAACAAGGTCGAATGCACGAAGATTGCCCTGGATGTTGCGCACAGCCTGAGACTCATGAGTGTTGCGTTGCGTGTCCTCGCTCTGCAACGCCACCCCACCGGAAACCGCTGCTGCAAAAGCCATAGACATGTCCGTGTCAAGGTAAAAGGGGTGCACCAACTGCACAGGCAGCGGCCCAGCCGCCTCTTCCTGGGGCGGCACCAGATCCGGCCTCGATCCTCGCTGCCACCACTTTCTTCCGATGCTCATTGCCTATCGCCCTCCAAGCCGGGTCAACATGTATGTCATGCAAGATCTCGAACGCGAGAGAGAATGTCGGTGAGGAGCGGAGGAACACCATCGCACTCGACAGCCGCCTGGTGATATACCGCAGCCGACTTACCCTCCATAGCTAGCTCTGCCGCGACGCCCCGCAAACGCACATTCATTTCATCCCAGCTCTCTCATTACCGTCTAACTGGGCAGGGCGGTCGCGCTTGCTCACGTCGGCATCGAAGAGAAGGTAGGTGGGAACAGCTAGCTGCTTGAGTATCGAATAGGCAATCGGCAAGAGGGACTTACTGCGACCACACACGACGGCGATGCCCTCGCGGTCGAGACTCCCTTCCCTGGCCCCGACAGCCTCTAGGGTGAGAGCGTCAGTCTGTCCCTCGCAAAGCAGTACAGCCCGGGCGAAAACGGCCTCGGACAGCTGGACAGCGAGCGTGCGCTCAACCTTCCCACCCAACTCGACGAAAACCCCGCAATGCGGGGCCTCGTCCTAAGAGGGGGCGGATTCGATCCCGCGCCATGGCTGGAATCTGTGGGGCTTCTCGCCCAGCAGAAGCGGCGTGCCTAGCTCTCTTTATCTGCTTGAACTTCTTCCAAGAGCCGATCCATTTCCTCGTCGTCGAGATCATCCAGGTCATCGCCAGCGATGACTTTTCCAACAAGGAAGACACCTGCCAGGCCGGCTATCTCAGCTATCAGAAGAACGAAGCCATAGACCGCTTTGTCAAGAAGGATCAGGGCCAGACCGCCAGCCGCAAGGAATAGAGCCAGACCTCCGGCGATCCACAGCCTCGTCTTCTGGTAGCTGCTGAACTCGGAAAAGACCTCCGTATCTAGCCTGAATGCCCGTTCCTGCATGCGTCGCTGATGCTGCCGGTCTTCGGCGAAATCCCGAAGAATGAACTCAGTGGCACCCGGGTGGATCGCCTCCAGGCCGGCAAACCACTCTTGATCTGGCAAAGGGCCGCTGTGGGCCTTGTATTGGGCGGCGAAGACTCCGGCCTGGGGCTCGCCCTCGGTGTCGCCACTGGAGGCCGCCTCTACTTCAGCGGCGCGCCTCTCAAGGTCGCCGGACTCCTCTTGGGCATGATCATCCTGCTCCAGTCGGTCCACGGCCTAACGACGGTTGATCTGGCTCAAGCGAGCCGCCGACTCATTGATCCTGCGCATCGTTGCCAGGTGGCTCCTCAAGGCATAGTGCTGAGCAAGATAGACCGACGACTTCGGCAACTTAAACCCCGCGAAAGGGTCGAAAAGGCCGCTCGTCGCGCCTAGAAAACCTTGGCTGCTGCGCTGCCAACCCAGGTGGCTAGCCACCCGCTGTCCTCGCGCCAACGTAGGTGAACTGACTGATCCCATTCCTCAATCCTAGTCTTAGCTCGGTTTCGCTGCCTATCTAAATCGGTAGCCGCCAAGATTCTCCCCCCATCAAGCGTTCTCGCAATGGCGACCTCGTATTGGGCTACATGGCCAAACGCAAGGGGAACCGGGGGGCCAGAACGACCCCTTTCTGACCTCACCTTGCCCCAGAGCTTGCCCCAAGGCCCATTTTGCACCCTATTGTCAGCGCTCTAGAAACGACGAAAACCCCGCATTTGCGGGGCTTTCGTCCTATAGCGGGGGCAGGATTCGAACCTGCGACCTTCGGGTTATGAGCCCGAGCCCGAGGTCCCGCTGGACTACGTGGAGCACGGTTTCAAGCGGTTTTCGCGAGATCGAGCTACGTGGGGATCGGCTGGGATCTGTGGGGCTTCTTGCCCCATTTCTTGCCCCAGCAAAGCCGTCGGTATACCTGGGTATACTTACCGCATGGCAAAGGTCATGGTCTCCCTCCCAGACGATCTCCTAGCCGAGGTGGACGCCGAGGCGCGGCGCGGCGGCACGACCCGCAGTGCCGTCATGCGGGACTTCGCCGACGCAGCGCTGCGTCGGCGAAGAGAGAACCGCGCGGTGGCAATGCAATCATTGCTCCGCGACACCTCGCCCCACGGCGGACACGCCGCGGAGCAGGTGAAGGCAACCCGGCCCGGTTCGTGACGACGCTCCTTCTCGACGCGAGCGTCCTACTCGCGGCCTTTGATCCGGAGGACGATCATCACGACCCAGCTCGAGCCCTACTGGAAGACGACGAGGCTACTCTCGCCACGCTTGACCTCGCCCGCTATGAGGTCGCCAATGTGGCCGTGCGAGCATGGCGCGCACCGAAGTCCGTGGCACCGCTGCTCGCCGCAATCGAGAGGCTCGCCAACGACGGCGGCGTCCTCACATCCACCGACAGCCTCCTAGCGCGAGCGGCAGAGCTCGCCGAGCGTCACACAATCTCCGTCTACGACGCCGCCTACGCCGCCGCCGCCAGCGATGCCGGACATCGTCTCGTCAGTTGCGATAAGCGCGACCTAGTCTCAAAGGGCCTGGCGACGCTTCCGGCCCAGGCAACCTCTTAGCAGGGGACTGATCTGCGGCAGAGACGGCTGCAGGTCTAGACGAGCTAATACAAGCGCCCGACAGGCACAACTGTCGATTCAGCCAGGAAGCCGGCGTACTCCTCAAAGCCGGGGACCGGTATATGAAGATGGGGGCGCCATTCAGCAGATTTGGGCACGCCTTTG
>DATNGU010000018.1:0-3592 GCA_035605775.1 Solirubrobacterales bacterium
GTCCAGTGTGGCGGCATACAGCAGCTCGCCGTCATCCAGGCTGGCAACCCTCTCCACTAGGCCAAATGTGTCGAGCACGTTGATCTGGTGGCGCGCTACCCGCAAGGGCTCCCTAACTTTGGCGGCAAGCTGGGGAGCCGACAGAGGCTCGCTATCTACGAGGCAGCACAGAACATTCAAGCGCCCATCGTGCCTCACGATCGCATCTAGCCGGGGCGAGGTCACGGGCAAGTCTTCACAGTCGGGTATCCGGCAAGAAGGGCGAAGGCTTGACGGGCGGCCGGCGTCGGCTCTACGACCTGATCATCGTCCTTGTAGCTGAACAAGCCAGACTGCCTGAGTTCGCGGACTGCTTGCTTGGCTGTCTCGACCTCTCTGTTGTCTTTGGGGTCGACGACGATTCGCTGGCAAAGCGCGCCGATTGTCAGGCACCGAGGATGCACTTCGATTGCCTCTTCGAGAATCACCTGCATTACCGTCGAGAGGTTGTATTGGGGAAGGTCTGCCTTGTCCCCAGTCATGGCTTCGAGTGCTGGCGTCCCGGCATTGCGCCGTAAGGTAAGCGCCTCGAACTCTCCCGATCATTTCGCGTAGGGATACTAAAGGGCCTGTACAGGGCAATCTACTCCTGCTAGCGGCCAAATATGGCCGGGCTCCCAGGAGATTGGACCTAGGAGCCCGACCTATACGCTGGTATTAGAGTTAACCGAACTTATTGACAGAAATGACGGGCAGGGCCGCCTGGCAAGCTGCGAGCTTCAATTTCTTCACCCCCTCCTATAAAATGCTCAGGAAATCTTGATTAACTTTAGCTAGAGGAGCACCTAGAAATGGCGAAGGTTTCATCTGCCCTAACTGCTTAGACTTCCGCTCAGCAATTAAGAAGCAGTCGAGAGGAGTCGGGTGGCGGCTCGATCTCCCGAGTCACCCAGAACTTCGAAAGGCTCGCCGAGACCGGCTGGCTCAGGTACGTCCGAAGCGAGGGACCCGGGGGCAGGCGACGTGGGGGCGTTGAGCATTTCTATAGGTCAACCGAGCCGGCTTTTTTCGATGCCCAGACTTGGGCCTTGGTGCCGTACTCGATGCGGGTTGCTTCCAGCTGGAGCCTCTTCAATCAGATTGCTTTGAAGTTGCGTCAAACGCTAGAGGGGGCGTCCTTGGACATACGCCTGAAGCGCGACCTTAGCTATACACGGTTGTTGCTCGACCAAGTTGGCTGGGAGCGGGTGATCGAGGCTGTTGACGCTCAGTTCCTTTGTATCTTTGAGGAGCAAAAGGATGCGCGCCTTCGCGTCCTCGGTTCCAGTGAGAAACTGATTCGAGCGGAGGTTCTGATGATTGCATTTGAATCGCCGTTGCAAGGCGAGCAAATTGGACCTTGCTTGGTGGAGAGCGGCAGGGATCCACTAATCCCATTCCCGGAGCGGCTCGCGCCTGTCCTCGCCGATGACCTGTGCTTGCAGATCGTTTCGGAGCTAAACCGTCGCGAGATGAGCGTGACGCAGTTCCATCGCGAGGTCGGTGGAACGACCATCAGTGGCATTCGCAGCCGCTTCAAAAGGCTCGAAACTTCCGGCTGGCTAAAAAAGGTCAAGGAGGAGACCGGGGGACGGCGACGCGGAGCTACGGAGCATTTTTATCGTGCGACCAGGCCCGCAATCATCAGCGGTGATGCCTGGGCGGACGTACCGGACTCACTCGCTGAGACGGAGGATTGGAAGGCCTTCGCGTGTTTTTCCGAGCAGGTCAAAGAGTCGATGCGGGCGGGTACGTTTGACGCGCGCGCGGACCGTTACGTCAGCTTGTCATTCCTTAGCCTCGATCAACAAGGCTGGACGAATGTGGTTGCAGGGATTGAAGCCCTTTCCGTGTTCTTCCTTGAGGAGCAAGGGCGCGCTAAGGATCGCATGGCGAAATCAGCCAGCCGGACTGTTCTCATGACGGTCGGGCTGGGGGCGTTTGAGGCTCCAAGAGATTTGGTCAAAGCACCGTAGGCGCAGGCTGGCCACCCCATCGCTTCTTGCGAAGGTGCCGTGAGGAGGGATTTCGCCGGGCTATGCGCTCTCGACGACCGGATGCTCGCCCGTCGGCGCTGGGTCGCCCTCCGCTGGCTCCACATGGAGTCTTGGGAGAATCCGGTCGAGCCAGGCCGGCAGCCACCAGGCGCGCTCGCCGAAGAGCTGCATCACTGCCGGCACCAGGACCGAGCGGATGAGCACGGCGTCGATGAAGACCGCGGCGGCAAGGCCGAGGCCGAAGAGTTTGATGATCCGGTCTTCGCCGATCATGAAGGAGGCGAAGACGGTGACCATGATCGCCGCCGCGGCGGTGATCACGCGGCCGGTGAGGGCGAGGCCGCGGGTGACCGCTTCGGTTGCGTCCTTCCTGCTTTCCCACTCCTCGTGGATTCGCGACATCAGGAAGACCTCGTAGTCCATCGAGAGGCCGAAGATGATCGCGAAGAGGAAGATCGGGAAGAAGGAGATGATCGGTCCGGTGCTGTCGACGCCGATCAGGCTCGCGCCCCAGCCCCACTGGAAGACGGCGACGATCAGCCCGAAGGCGGCGCCGATGCTGAGCAGGTTCATCACGACCGCCTTCAGCGGCACCAGGACGGAGCGGAAGACGGCCATCAGCAGCAGTGCCGAGAGCAGCACGACGACGCCGATGAAGAGCGGCAGCTTGTCAGCGATGGCGGTGCCGAAGTCCTCGAAGATCGCGGTGATGCCGCCGACGTGCACCTGGGCGCCGGTGCGCTGCTCGACCGGCGGGATCATCTCGTCGCGGATGTGGTCGAGCAGTTCGGTCGTCGCCTCGCTCTGCGGCGAGGTCGTCGGGTAGACCTGGAAGACCCCGGTGTTCTCGGCCGGGTTGAGCATGACCGGGGTGGTGTCGGCAACCCCTTCTTCGCTTTCGAGCGTCTTGCTGAGCTCGGTCAGGGCCGCGTCTTCGCCCTTGCTCGGCAGCGCGGCGACGATCGAGAAGGGGCCGTTGAAACCGGGGCCGAATCCCTCGGCGAGCAGGTCGTAGGCCTCGCGCGTCGTCGTCCCCGCCGGGTCGGTGCCGGCGTCGTTGGAGCCAAGGCGCAGCGAGAGGGTCGGGATGCAGAGGGCGATCAGCAATCCGCCGGAGAGCAGTGCCGAGAGCACCGGCCGCCGCTGGATCTCGCGGCTCCAGCGGAACCAGCGCGTGTCCTCGGCGGTCGACGGGGTGCGGCTGCCGAGACCCGGGATGCGCAGCCGGTCGACGCGGCGGCCGGCGATCGTCAGCAGGGCCGGCAGCAAGGTCAGCGCCGCGATCATCGTCATCAGCACCGCCACGGCCGCGGCCATTGCCACCCCATAGAGGAAGCTGAGGCCGAGCAGCATCATCCCCATCAGGGCGATGATCACGGTCACCCCCGCGAAGAGCACGGCGCGACCGGCGGTGTCGACGGCGGCGATCGCCGCGTCGCGGGACTCCAGCCCCTCGTCGAGGCCGTTGCGGAAGCGGGTGAGGATGAAGAGGGCGTAGTCGATGCCGACGCCGAGGCCGATCATCGCCGCCAGCTGGGGGGCGAACTCGGCGGTGTCGAAGACGTGGGTGCCGAGCG
>DATNGU010000019.1:0-4765 GCA_035605775.1 Solirubrobacterales bacterium
GTTCCTCGCCGCGGCGGCGGCGCGGTTGCGCGAGTACAGCGCCGCGCACGGCCGCCGCGGCCTGCTGGTCTTCGCGATCGACACCGAGCTGCTCGGCCACTGGTGGTCGGAGGGGGCGATCTGGCTGGGCGAGGTGTTGGGGCGCGCCGCCGCGGCGGGGGTGCGCCCACTTACCGTGCCACAGGCGCTGGCCGAGCACGAGCCGGTCGAGCGGCCGTTGGCCGCCTCGACCTGGGGGGAGGAGAAGGATCTGCGGACCTGGGATTCGCCGCAGGTCGCGGACATTGCCTGGGGGGCGCGGCGGCTGGAGCTGAGACTGCTGCGCGCCCTGGCGAACGGCCAGCGCGGGCCGGCGGCGCTGCGCGCCGCACGCGAGCTGATCGCCACGCAGGCGAGCGATTGGGCCTTCCTCGACAAGCGAGGGCAGGCGGGCGACTACGCTTTCCGACGTGCCACCGATCATGCCGAGGCGATGTTGGAGGCCATAGACTTCCGATCGGTCACCGATCCGTGTATGCGTTCCCTCGCCCCGGACCTGAGCCTCGCGCCCCTTTTGGAGCCCTGACTCCCGCCCATGACCCGTGTCCTGATCCTTTCTTGGGAGTACCCGCCCCTGATCGAGGGGGGCTTGGCCCGGCATGTCCGCAAGCTCTCGGAGGCGCTCGTGGATCGCGACGTCGAGGTACACGTCCTTACCCGCGGCGGCGAGGAGTCGCCGGCCGAGGAGCGTCGCGCCGGCGTCCACATCCACCGCATCCGTGAGCCGAAGCGGCCGACCGAGTTGGCCGAGTTCGTCGCTTGGGTGGAGCGGATGAACTCCGACATGCTGGCCGCGGGCGTCGAGCTGGGTGACCGCTACAGCTTCGATCTGGTGCATGGCCATGATTGGCTGGTAGCTAACGCCTGCGACCACCTCGCGAAGCGCTTCGAGGCGCCGCTGGTGACGACGATCCACGCCACCGAGCACGGGCGGCACCAGGGCTGGGTCGACAAGCATCCGCAAAGCTACATCCACGGGGTGGAGCGCTGGATCTCCAACCGCTCGGAGCGGACGATCGCCTGCTCCCATTACATGCACGAGCAGATCGTCGACATCTTCGGCGTCGACGAGGAGCGGGTCAGCGTCATCCCCAACGGGATCGACCCCGACGACCTGCCGGTCCAGGACCCGGTCGAGCTGCGGCGGTTGCGCGCGGAGTTCGCCGCGCCGGAGGAGAAGCTGGTCTTGTTGATCGGCCGGCTGGTCTATGAGAAGGGCTTTCAGCTCGCTCTCGAGGCGATGCCGCGGGTGATCGAAGAGGCGCCGGGGACGCGCTTCTTGGTTGCCGGCTCCGGCACTCACGAGGAAGAACTGCATCGGCAGGCCGAGGAGTTGGGCCTAATGGAGCACGGCACATTCCTCGGCTGGATCGGCGACGACGTCCTGCACTCGCTCTACCGGATCGCCGATCTGACCGTGGTTCCCTCGATCTACGAGCCATTCGGCCTGGTGGCGCTGGAGGCGATGGCGTCCGAATGCCCCTGCATCGTCGCCGACACCGGTGGCCTGCGCGAGGTGGTTCCACACGAGGAGGTCGGGTTGCGCTTCCGCTCTCACGATCCCGATGCGCTCGCCGAGGTCGCGATCAGGGTCCTGCGCGACGACGAGCTCGGCCACCGCCTCGTCGTCGAAGCCTACGAGCACCTGCGCCGCTTCGACTGGGGCGACGTGGCCGAGCAGACCGCCGCCGTCTACGCCGAACTGGCCGGCGACCCCAGCCCGGCTTGAGCTAGCCCGCCCGCGGATCCCGCGCCGCGACCCAGAAGCTGCCGTCGGCGCAGCCGCCGGGTCGCCACTCGATCCCTTCGATCAGCTCGTCGGGGGAAAGAGAGAGGGCCCCGGCGAGCTTGACGAGGATGTCGACGCGAGGGATGCGCTCTCCCCGCTCCAACCGACCAATCTCGGTGCGATGGAGCGAAGCCAGGAAGCCGAGCTCCTCCTGAGAGAGGTCGGCGCGCTTGCGACACAGGATCAGGTTCTCTCCGAAACGGGCGGCAACGTCCATCGCCGGGATTCTTCCGTCTGTCAGGCAATCGATCTACACCCTTTACGCATATGTGTTTGGGCCAAGGTGCTATTCGCTCTGAGCTAGTTCGAATGCTGCTCGCCGGCTGCGACGGCAAAGCTGCCGCTGGTGCTGCTGCCGGGGGTCCACTCGATCCCCTCGATCAACTCGCTCGGGGCGATCGCGAGGGCGCCGGCGAGTTTGACGAGGGTGTCGATGCGGGGAGTGCGGGTCCCCCGCTCCAGCAGCCCGATCTCGGTGCGGTGGAGCGAGGCGAGGAAGCCGAGCTCCTCCTGGGACAGGTTGGCGCGCTTGCGACAGCGGATCAGGTTTTCCCCGAAGCGGGCGGCCACGTCCATCGCGGGGATTCTTCTGTCTGTCAGGCGAACGATCTACACCCCCAGCCTCTACCGCTCCAGTGTCTTCAGCCTCTGGCAGGGAGGTATCGAGTCACCTATCAGGAGATCGCTGTCTCAGACAATACACCTCAGGTCTGCTAGCTTCCCCCTCGTGCTTTGGAACGACGAGAGCCGACGCAATCCTCCATCTATGTGGTCACTTCCTTATAAAATGACCACATGCGTGAGATCGGCGTTCGGGAGCTGAAGGCCAGCTTGAGCAGCGTGCTTCACCGGGTCGAGGAGGGCGAGCAGGTCAAGGTGACGCTGCGCGGCCGCCACGTGGCCGACATCGTGCCGGCGGGATCGCGGCGCTCCGGGGAGCGCCTGCGGGCGCTGGTGGCAGAAGGCAGGGTGACGCCGGCCAGCCGCTCTCTTCCGCCCCGGACGCAGCGCCCGCGCGACACCGGCAAGTCGGCGTCGGCGATCGTCTTGGAGGAGCGCGCCGAAGAGCATTGATGCTCTATCTCGACCCCAGCGCGCTGGTCAAGCGCTACATCGCCGAGGAGGGCAGCGGCCTCGTTCTGGAGGCGATGGACGCCGCTGATGCCTTCTCGATGTGCCGGGTCGGTTTCATTGAGACCGTTCGCGCCCTGAGCCTGGCGGACGGGGACGAGGACATCAAGGCGTTTGAAAGCGACTGGCTCGCCTTTGACGTCGTTGAGGTCGACCGGATGCTCACCGAGCAGGCGGCGGCGTTGGCGCTCTCGACCCAGCTGCGCAGCCTCGATGCCCTCCACCTCGCGGCAGCGCTTCTACTGCCCTCGGCGGACCTGACCGTGGCCACCTGGGATGTCCGGTTGCACCGAGCCGCCCGCGGCCAAGGGCTGCAAACCCTCCCCGTGGTGCTCGACTGACCAGCGCTACTTGAGTCTCTCGCCGGGGCCGAGCATGAGGCTCCGGCGGTCTATTCCGGCTGGGGAAGGGTCGTCCAAGCGGTCGGGTCGGGCTCGACCGGGTTGCGCCAGCTCAGTTGCTCGGGCGCGTCGCGCATGCGGATGATCCGGGCCGGGATCCCAGCAACGACTGCGTTAGCCGGGACGTCTTTGGTGACGACCGAGTTGGTGCCGATGATCGAGTTGTCGCCGACGCGCACACCGCGCAGGATGCAGGCGCCGTAACCGATCCAGACGTTGGAGCCGACCTCGACCTCGCGGGTGTAGATGCCCTGCTGACGGATCGGTCGCTCGACTTCGACCACGCCGTGGTCGAAGTCGATGAACATCGCTCGGTCCGCAATCACGCACTGCTCGCCGATCCGAACCCGACGGTAGGCAGAGATCGTGCACTCCTGGCCGAGCACGGTCTTTTGGCCAATCTCGACGCGGCCCTCGTGGCAGCGGATCTTGGTGCCGTGGCCGAGCCAGACAAAGCGGCCGAAGTCGACCCGGCCCCGGCGGGCTATCTGCAGTTCAAGGTCGCTGCCGAAAAAGACCGGACCGTCGGTGCGCCAGCGCCAGCCGGCCCGGGTGAACAGGCGGCGCCACAGGTAGCGCAGCCCCAGTAGCGCGTACTGCGGCGTCAGCATCCCGTTGCGGGCGCAGAAGCGGACGAAGCGGATCACGGCGGCCGGGACTTTAGACTCCGGCGCGCATGCCCGACGCCGCCAAATCCGTCTCCCTCGCCGAGCGCCTCGTCGCTGGGGACAAGAGGGCGCTGGCGCGGGCGATTACCCTGATCGAGTCCGACGACCCTGCGGGCTGGGAGCTCGTGCGGGAGGTCTATCCGCGCACCGGCAAAGCGCGCATCGTCGGCTTCACGGGACCGCCTGGGGTTGGCAAGAGCACCCTGATCGGGGCGTTGACTGCCGAGCTGCGCAAATCCGAGCGCCAGGTCGCGGTCCTCTCGATCGACCCATCCAGCCCCTTCACCCGCGGCGCCCTGCTCGGCGACCGGATCCGCCTCTCCGATCACTTCCTTGATCCCGGCGTCTTCATTCGCTCGATGGCGTCTCGCGGCGCGCTGGGCGGTCTCTCAGAGGCGGCGCTGCAGGTGGCACTGGCGATGGACGCCGCCGGCAAGGACGACGTGTTGATCGAGACGGTCGGGGTCGGCCAAGCCGAGATCGACATCGTCGACCACGCCGACACGATCGTGCTGGCTCTGATGCCCGGCTCGGGCGACTCGATCCAAGCGCTGAAGGCCGGGGTGATGGAGATCCCCGACGTGATCGTCGTCAACAAGGCCGATCACCCGATGACCGACACGATGGTGCGCGAGGTGCGCGGCGTGCTCGCCCTCTCCCACGAGCCGGGCCAGTGGCAGGTGCCGATTCTGCGCACCGAGGCGGCGCGCGGCGAGGGAGTCGAGGAGCTGGCTGAG
>DATNGU010000020.1:0-7897 GCA_035605775.1 Solirubrobacterales bacterium
TCTCAGCTGTGCTGGTGAGCTTTGCCGGGCTACGCTTCGAGCAGTTCCCGGGCCGCATGACGCCACTCGTGATCCTTTGGTTCGTGGCCCTGATCGGCGCCGCGACGACGTTCGGCGTTCTCAACGGCAAGGACGAGCAGGAGGCGAAGGCGAGCGAGTTGGCGAAGGCCGGCGAAGAGTTCACCGAGGAGGAGGCGTCCCCGGTCGAGGTCGGCAAAGCCGAAGGGGGCGGCGAGGCGAAGCCGGAAGCAGCCCCGGGGGGCCCTGGTGGGACCCTCGAGTTGTCGGCGGACCCATCCCAGATCGCCTTCGACACGACCACGCTGAACAGCAAGCCCGGCAAGGTGACGATCGAGTTCGAAAACCCGGCGACGCTCGAACACGACGTGGCGATCGAGCAGGACGGCAAGCAGATCGCGGTCTCCGAAACGATCGGCAAGGGGAAGACGTCGGTGAGCGCCGATCTCGCTCCGGGTACCTACACCTTCCTTTGCACTGTGCCAGGCCATGCCGAAGCGGGCATGGAAGGCACCCTCACCGTCCGCTGAGGACGCTGCAAACCGGCGCATCTCGGGGTCTTCGGTCGGTCGGATCGGGTCACGCACGTTTGTGCGCTCCCCTCACCGACCTCCCTGCATCCCCCGACCTGCTTGCCTATCGCACCGTCAGTACCCTGAGGTCATGCCCAGGTACCACGTCACCACGTTCGGCTGCCAGATGAACGTGCACGACTCCGAGCGGATGCAGGGGATGCTCGAGTCGCTCGGCTACGAGCAGGCGGCGAGTCGCTCCGAGGCTGATCTGATCCTCTTCAACACCTGCTCGATCCGCGAGTCCGCGGACAACCGCTTCGTCGCCCACCTGGGTGAGGCGAAGCGGCTCAAGTCCGAAGACCCCGCGCGCGTGGTTGGGGTCGGGGGCTGCTGGGCGCAGTCGGTCAAGGAGGAGGTTTTCGAGCGCTTCCCCTTCGTTGACGTCGCATTCGGTCCCGGCCAGATCCACAAGTTGGCCGAGTTCCTCAACTCGGACTCGCTTACCGCCCAGGGTTACTTCGAGTTCGAGGACTTTTCCGGCCACCTGCCGGCGCGGCGCGAGCGCGAGTTTCAGGGTTGGCTGCAGATCTCGCAGGGCTGCAATTGCAAGTGCGCTTACTGCATCGTTCCCTCGACCCGCGGCAGAGAGGAGAGCCGCGATCCGGCCGAGTTGGTCGCCGAGGCCGAGGGTCTGGCCGCCGATGGCGTGCGCGAGCTGACCCTGCTGGGCCAGAACGTAAACAGCTACGGGCGTGACCTGCCTGCTGAGCTGCGGATCGCCTTCTCGGAGCTGCTGACGCGGGTCGATGCGGTCGAGGGAATCGACCGCGTCCGCTACACGAGCCCGCATCCGAAGGACATGCGCGAGGACGTGATCCGCGCCCACGCCGAACTGCCCTCGCTATGCGAGCACATCCACCTGCCGCTGCAGTCGGGGTCGAGCGCGATCCTCAAGCGGATGCGCCGCACCTACGACCGCCGCCGCTACATGGACCGCGTCTCGCTAATTCGCGAGCACGTTCCCGACTGTGCGATCACGACCGACATCATCGTCGGTTTCCCCGGTGAGACCGAGGCGGATTTCGAGCAGACGCTGGAGGTCGTCGACGAGGTCGGCTACGACAGCGCCTTCACCTTTGTTTTCTCGCCGCGGCGGGAAACCGAGGCGGCGACAATGGGCGAGCAGGTACCGCACCCGGTGAAGCGCGAGCGGATGGAACGGTTGGTCGAGCTGGTGCAGCGTCGCGCAACCGAGCGCTCTCAGCGATTTGTCGGGCGCGAGATGGAGGTGCTGGTTGAGGGGCCGAGCAGGGCCGACCCAAGCCGCCTCCACGGGCGGACGCGGCATAACAAGGGGGTCCACTTCGAGGGTGTCGGAAGGGCCGGCCAGATGGTCACGGTCGAGATCGATGCCGCTACCTCGACCACGCTCACGGGGTCCGAGAGGCTGCTGAGCACGAGCGCTGTGTGAACGTCCTGGCGATCTTCGGGCCGACCGGGGTGGGGAAGACGGGGGTCGCGATCGCGCTTGCGGAAAGGCTGCGGGAGCGGGGGGAGGATCCGGTCGCCATCTCGTGCGACGCGCTTCAGGTCTATGAAGGTCTCGAGACGCTCACGGGCGCAGCTACGAGCGTCGAGCGGGAGAAGCTCGAGCATCGTCTGCTGGGCTTCGTACCCGTCACCCAGCCGTTCTCCGTCGGCGACTACATGCAGCTGGCGCATACCGAGATAGACCGGGCGTTGGCGGCGAAGAGGCGGCCAATCGTGGTGGGGGGGACCGGGCTGTATCTGCGTGCCGCGGTGGCCGAGCTATCGCTCGAAAAGGTTCCCTCCGGGTCCAGTGACTCCGAGCTCTGGTCGCCCGAGACGCGACTGCCGACGATGATTTTTGGCCTCGACATGGAGCGCTCGCAGCTCTACGAGCGGATCGACGCGCGAACCGAGGCGATCGTCACCGGTGGGGCGGAAGCGGAGGTGCGGAGGGCCGAAGCGCTGGGTCCCTCCCGAACCGCCCGCAAGGCGCTCGGCTTCGAGGAGTTGCTGGCCGGCGACGTCGAGACGATGAAGAAACGCTCGCGCAACTACGCCCGCCGTCAGCTCACCTGGCTGCGCAAGATCCCCAACCTCCATCCGATCGATCGCACCGGCCGCGACGACGCCCACGTCGCCACCGAGATCGCCACCGCCCTGGTGCTGTTTGAAGATTTGACGCCTTTTCATCGCCATAGCGATGACAGCCCGACATAAGTCGCTGAAATAGGCTGCGCCCCAGATGCGATTCGAGAAGTGGCAGGCGCTCGGCAACGACTACTTGATCCTCGAGGCGGACTCGCTTCCCTGGGAGCTGACTGCTGCCCGGGCGGAGTGGCTATGCGATCCGCACTTCGGCATCGGCTCCGATGGCGTCCTGCTGCTCTCGCGCAGCGACGATCCCGAGTTTGTCGCCGAGCTGCGGATCTTCAACCCGGACGGGTCCGAGGCCGAGCTGTCGGGGAACGGGGCGCGGGAGGCGATCCTCTATCTGCGCCGCCACGGCTGGACCGATGCCGATGTCTTCTCGATCCGCACCGCGGCCGGGCCGATAACGCCGACGATCACCTCCGAGCTGACCTGCTCGGTGGACATGGGGAAGGCTTCGACCAGCTCCAAGGACTTCCCCTCGGGGCCTGCGGACGGCAGTGGCACGCTGACCGCGGACGGCCGCGAGTGGGCCTTTCAGCACGTCTCGATCGGCAACCCGCAGTGCGCGATCCTAGTCGGGGACGAGATCGAGGATCTGGACCTGACGGCGATCGGACCGGCGATCGAAGGTCACGAGCTATTCCCGAACCGCACCAACGTCTCCTTCCTGAAGATCGAGGGGAGCCGTGTGCAGGCGCGGATCTTCGAGCGCGGGGTGGGGGAGACGCTTTCCTCGGGGACGGGCGCCAGCGGCGCCGCCGTGACCGCTGTCCTGCATGGTGCCGAGAGTCCGATCCTCGTCGAGCTGGACGGGGGGGAGCTGGAGGTCGAGGTGACCGAGGACCTCGGCGTGCGGCTCAGCGGCTGGGCCGAGCCGATCTGCGCCGGGGTGCTTTCGCCCGAGCTGCTGCAGGCGTTGTCCGACCTCACCGAATAGATTTCCGCGCCCGTGGGAATCGCAGACCCGTCCAAGCGCCTGGAGGCGATGCCTCCCTACATGTTCCAGGAACTGGAGCGGCGGATAGCCGAGAAGCGTGCCGCCGGCATCGACGTGATCAGCCTCGGCATCGGTGACCCCGACGAACCGACCTACCCGCACATCGTCGCAGCGATGCAGGAGGCGGTAAACGATCCGGCCACGCATCAGTACCCGAGCAACCGCGGGCGCGACGACTTCCGCGAGGGGTTTGCAAGGTTCTATGACGAGCGCTTCGGCGTGGAGATCGATCCGCGCAGCGAGGTGATCCCGGCGATCGGCGCCAAGGAGTGCATTTACAACCTTTGCTTCGCCTTCCTTGACTCGGGCGACACCGCCCTCGCCTCCGACCCCGGTTACCCCGTCTACACCGGCGGCCCGATCCTCGCCGGTGCGACGCCGGAGCTACTGCCGCTGGCTCCTGAGCTGGGCTTCGCCCCCGACCTCGGCGCGGTGCCGGCCGACGTCGCCGCCAAGGCGCGGCTGATGTTCATCAACTACCCGAACAACCCCACCGGCGCCATCGTGCCCGATGGCTTCTTCGAGCTGGTCGTCTCCTTCGCTCGTGAGCACGAGATCCTCGTCGTCCACGACAACGCCTACTCGGAGACGACCTACGACGGTTACGTCGCACCCAGCTTTCTCGCCACTCCCGGCGCAAAGGAGGTCGGGGTCGAGGTCTTCTCCCTTTCCAAGGGCTACAACATGACCGGCTGGCGCTGCGCCGCGATCCTCGGCAACGCCGAGGCAGTGCAGGCCTACTGGCGGCTGAAGACCAACGTCGACTCTGGTCTGTTCGAGGCAGTGCAGAAGGCTGGCGTCGCAGCGCTACAGGGCCCGAGCGGCCCACTTGAGCGGATGAACGAGACCTACACCCGCCGCCGCGACCTGGTCGTCTCGGCGCTGGGCGAGATCGGGGTTGAGGTGAGCGCCCCGAAGGGAACGATCTACGTCTGGGCCCCGGTACCGGACGGCCACACCTCGACCTCCTTTGCCGAGCTGGTCCTCGAAGAGGCGGCGGTCGTCGTCTCGCCGGGCTCGATGTACGGGCCCAGCGGCGAGGGTTTCTTCCGCATCGCCCTCACCACCCCGGACGATCGAATCACCGAGGCGGTCGAGCGGATGCGCGAGCACCTGGCGTAGGCCGCCAGGCACTCGCGCCGCTCTGAGGCGTTACTTCACCACGACTTCGTTGACCATACCCTTGAGGGCGTGTGGCGGGCCGCCCTGGCGGTCGCTGACGAAGCAGTAGAAGGCATAGCGACCTGGTTTCAGGTCAAACGTGACCGCCTGGCCTTCGCCCCCTTCGATCACCGCGGTACCCTGGAAGGTGTCTTCGCTGAGCGGCGGTTCGCCGGTGTTGGATTTGAGGGAGCGTTCGACGTCCTCGATCGTCGCGTCGCCGACTATCTTCGCTGCGAGCATGTGGTGGGGCTGCGCGCCACCGTTCTCGAAGTCGATCTCGACTTTGCCCGAGGGCAGTTCATTGGCTTCGAAGCTGTACTCGGCCGCGCTCACGGTTGCGTCCCCGCCGGGGATCTCCTCGTCCGATTCGTCGCCGGTCACTTCGACCGCCGCGACCGTGTCGGCGTTTGGTCGGCGCGCTTCGGTGTCAAAGGCGTAGTAGGCCCCGGGCTTCAGCACCTGGGTCACCGTCGCGTTGCCGCCGGACGGGATCGAGCCCATTCCACCGCCGGCAAAGAACCAGTCGGGGAGGGGTTTCCCGTCCATCGCGTTTTCAAGGCCTTTGATGACTTCCTCACTCGAGTGATCGCCCTCGACGCGGATCAGCTGCATGTCTCCTTCGCCCTTGGACTTGTTCTCCAGCGTGATCTCGGCCAGACCGGTCTCGGCGCTCTCGGGGCCGGAGATCTTCGCCCCTTTGCCCTGGTCGGTAATGGTGAAGGTCAGGGTTTGTGCCTCCTCGTCGCCACAGGCGACGATCACGACCGCGGCAAGCGCGGCGACGGTGCAGGCAAGGATGGCCTGGGCGCGACTGGCTCTGGGTTTCAATCGAATCTCCTCTTCTTGGGCGGGACGGTGGCCGAGGCGATGCCCGGCCTGGTGCTGAACCTAACGCTTGCTCCAGTAGCGGTCGAGGCCGCGCCACTGGTACTCGGGCGGGACGCACTGGATCAGCTCGGCCGCCGCATCTGCGCTCTCGGAGCGCAAGGTCACCTGCGCGCGATGACGCTCCTCGTAGAAGGACTCCGGCATGTCGCGGGCCAGCAGGGCCTCCTCGTGCAGGCGCTCGCGGACGCGAGCGAGGTGCGGAGCGGGATCGTCGATCGCGCCGAAGTGGGTCAGGGCCAGGCGCTCGGGCCGCCAGCCTTCGACGATCCCGATCGAGTTCTCCCAGGCCTCGATGTCGATGTCCGGCGGTGGGGTGGGGGGGACAATCAGGTCGACGCCGGGCAGGCGAACCGCGGCGACGTCGCCGACGAAGGCAGTGCCGCTCTCCTCGTGCATATAGCAGACGTGGTGGGAGGCATGCCCAGGGGTGTAGGCGACGCGCATGCCGAGCACGCTCTCACCGCCCGCCAGCGCCTTCACGTTGGCCTCCGGGACCGGCACGATCTCACCCCAGAGGCGCTGCATCTGATCGCCGTAGAGACGCCCGGCGCTGGCCAGCAGCTTCGATGGGTCAATTAGATGGGGGGCGCCGCGCTCGTGCACGTAGACCTCCAGGTCGGGCCAGCGCCGCACCAGGGCCCCCGTCGCCGCGGCGTGATCGAGGTGGATGTGGGTGAGCAGCAGCGCGCGTGGTCGCGTCTCCCCGATCGCCTCCAGCAGGGTCTCCATGGACGACTCGGGCCCGGGGTCGACGAGGGCGTCGTCGACCTGCCAGCAGCCGATCACGTGCGGCCGCCCGAGGTGCATAACGTCGATTAAGCGCATCGTGGCAGCGTATGGGAGTCGGGGAGGAGTCGACGAGCCTCCCGGCTGTTGCTCCGGAGGGTCCTCCCCGACTCCCTCAGGCGGGCGTCGGATCCGGGAACCGATCGTCCTCCTCGAGCGTCTGCCGCCAGCCGTCCTCCATGCCGCGCGGCGCGTAGCCGAGCTCGCGGCTGGCCTTCTCGTGGCTGGCCCAGAAGGTGACGCCATCTGCCGAGGAAATCAGCTCGCGCAGGTTGGGCGGTTGTCCCATCAGCTTGCCGACGAGCGGGCCGATCGGCGTCAGTGCCTTCAGCAGCGACACCGGCATCGCGCGCTTGGGGGCCTTGCGGCCGCTGACGGCGGCGACCGTCTCGACCGCCTCGCGCATCGTCGTCACCGGGCCGCTCAGTACGTAAATCTCTCCGAGCCGGCCTTTGTCGAGAGCTAGCAGGATGCCGCCCGCGATGTCCTCGACGTGGGTCATGCAGATGCCGAGCTCGGGAAAAGGCAGCAGCGGCAGTTTTCCCGCGAAGAACTCTTGGAGCAGGTCTGCGACCTGGGAGGTGTCGTCCGGGCCGTAGACGCCGCCTGGCTGGACGATTATCGCCGGCAGGCCGTCGGCGATCATCCGTTTGACGATCCGGTGCGCCTCCAGCTTGGTCTCCTCGTAGTAGGAGGTGAACTCCTTGCCGGGGTGCTCGTAGGTCTCGTCGACGACCTTGCGGTGGGTGTTGCCGAAGACGCCGCAGGTGGAGACGTAGACCACCCTTGGCACCTGGGCTTCCAGCGCCGCTTTCATCACATGCTCGGTGCCGGCGACGTTGGCCTCCCACATCGCCGGGTGCTGCTTGGTGGGGATCCCCACCTCATACATCGCGGCGGCGTGGACGACGGCGTCGCAGCCGTCCATGCGGTTGCGCATGGCCTCGGTGTCACCGAGGTCGCCGCTGACGAGCTGGCAGCCGAGCTCGGAGACCTGTGCCGCCTTCTTGTGGCTGCGAACCAGGCAGACGACGTCGTCGCCGCGCTCGCGCAGCTGACGGACGACCGTGCCGCCGATGAACCCCGTTCCCCCGGTTACGAAGACCTTCACGGTTCGTAAGCCTACCCAGAGGACCCAATGTGGGTTCTCGGAAATCCCGGCGCCTACAATCAGGTCGAGTGGATCGATCCAGGAACGGGCGCAGCAAGCAGACGCACTACGCCGCCGACGGCGCCGGCGTCTCCAACCCGCGCGCCCGCCAGCGGGCCATGGCAATCGGCATAGTCGAGGGCGGGGAGCAGGGCGATCCGCTCGCCGAGCTGAAGGAGCTGTTGCGCACGGCCGGTG
>DATNGU010000021.1:0-5525 GCA_035605775.1 Solirubrobacterales bacterium
CCGTATCGGTGTCGACCAGGGTGTCGGTGGCGGCATCGGTCGGCAGCTGGGTAGCCGCTACCGCGGCGCCCAGCGAGAGGACGAGCGCGACGGCCAGCACCGCCCGCGCATGGCGGACCGCCCAGGCCGCGACTGCGCTCAATCCATCGAGAGCGGGCCGGTTACGTCAGCGTTGAGGAACTGGTGGACGAACTGGTTTTCGGAGTCGAACAGTTCCTCTTTGGGCCCCGACTCGACGATTTTGCCGTTCCAGAGGACCGCGATGAAGTCGGAGATCCGCCGCGCGGTGTTGAGGTCGTGGCTGATCACCAGGTAGCAGCCACCGTTCTCCGCGTGCACCTCACGGATCAGCTCGCAGAGCAGAGCCGTGCGAACGGGGTCGAGCCCCGAATCGGGCTCGTCGAACATCACGATCGCCGGTTCGAGGACCAAGGCGCGGGCAAAGCCGGCCCGCTTGCGCATTCCGCCCGAGAGCTCGTTCGGCATCTTGTAGATCGCCTCGATCAGCCCGACCTCCTTGAGGCGGCGATTGACGATCTCGCCAATCTCCTCCTCGCTTTTGTCGGTGTGCTGGCGCAGCGGAAAGGCGGTGTTGTCATAGATGTTCATCGACCCGAACAGCGCCCCGTCCTGGAACAGAAGGCCGAACTTTTTGCGCACGTCGAAGAGTTCGTCGTCGGTCATCGCGGGGATCGATTCGCCGTGCACGAGCACGTCGCCGGAGTCCGGGTAGAGCAGCCCGACGATGTGCTTGATCAGGACGCTCTTGCCGGTGCCCGAGGGGCCCAGCACCATCGAGACCTGGTCTTCGGGCAGGCCGAGGTTGAGGCCGTTGAGGATCCGGGCCCGACCGAACTGCTTGACCAGGTTGATGATCTCGATCGCGTCGGTGCTGCCGTGGTCGCGCTTGCGCCCGGTGTGAAAGCGATAGGGATCGGTCTCGGTCGGGTCGACCCCGGGGATGACGAAGTCGCGGCCCATCGTCGCCCCGTCCTCGCTGATGTAGGGGCCACCGCGAGCGGGCTCCGGGGCGATCGCAGGAGGTGCTTCGGCGCTCGAAGCGGCCTCGTCCTGCAATGCCGCTTCTTCGCTGCGGTTTTCGTCGTCGATCGCCACGGTCAGCCTCCTATCGGCGCCCTCGGGTTGGCACCCCAGAAGACCAGCGTGCCGAGCATCCCGATGATGTGAACCAAAATGATATTCAGCACCATCGACTTCGCAGTCGCCGTGCCCACTCCAACCGGTCCACCAGAGGCGGTGTAACCGTAATAGCAGCCGACCAGCACGATCGCGGTCGCCATCACCATGCCCTTGATCAAGCTGAAGATCAGGTCGGGGGGGTTCTGGAACATCCAGAAGATCAGCAGGTAGCCGCCTTTGGAGACGTCGCCAACCTGTTCGACCACCGCCAGGTAACTGGCGAAGTACATGACCCCGACCCCGACCAAGTACATGAACGGGAAGGAGATCCAGGCGGCGAGCAAGCGGGTTGCGGCGAGGAAGGTGACCGGCGGCACACCCATCACCTCAAGTGCGTCAATCTCGTCCGAGATCCGCATCGCGCCCAGCTCGGCGACGATCCCCGTCCCCACCTTTGCCGCCAGCATGTAGCCGAAGGCATAGGGCAGCACCTCGCGCAGGTCGCACCAAGCCGAGAACACGCCCGAGTACGCGGGCGCGCCCTGGGCGCGCACTAGGTACGCACCCTCAATACCGCACTGCAAACCGAGGATGAAGACCGTGCCCCAGATGACCATCGCGGAGCCGAGGATGAGGATGCCGGCCTGGCGCAGGCTCTCGCCGAAGAAACGTAGGACGCGGCCGGAATAGACGAGGCCGGCGACGCGCGAGCCGAAGCGGGCGATCTCGCCGAACGAATCGAGCCAGCTGCGGGGGACGTCGAGCCAGGCGTTCACGCGCTCTCCACCCTCACCGGATCGTCTGCAGGTCGGGGTTGGTAGCGAGCAAGGTCTGGGTGAAGACGTAGTTGAAGGAGAAGACGCCGAGGAAGGAGATCACGACTGCCTGGTTGACGGCGCGGCCCACCCCGGCGGCACCCCCGGACGCAGTCATGCCCTTGTAACAGCAGACGACCGAGATGATTGCTCCGAACAGGGTGCACTTGAGCACAGAGCCCCATAGGTCGGTAATTGACGCGTTGGAAAAGAGCGTCGCGAAGAAACCACCGAGCGGCTGCTTGTAGAGGAGCTCGGTGATCACACCGCCGCTCAAGCCAAAGACAAGGGCGTAGATGTCGAGCAGGCCGGTGATCAGCATCAACGCCAGGAAGCGCGGCACGACCAGGTTCTTGATCGGGTCGACGCCGAGCACCTGCAGGGCGTCGAGCTCCTCGCGAATCTTGCGGGCGCCGAGGTCGGCCGTGATCGCGGTGCCGGCGACGCCGGCGACGACCACTGCGGTCACGAACGGCGCGATCTCGCGAATCGCCGCGAGCACGAAGAAGCCGCCGAGCCGATCCAACGCCCCAACCAACGTAAGGAAGTTGGCGGCCTGCAGACCCGGGGCACCGAAGCAGATCGCCACGGTCGAAACCAGCAAGGGGAACCAGCAAAGCTGCAAGGCGAAGAGGAACTGGCCGATGAACTCCTCACCGTAGGGGTAGGGCGGTTTGACCGCCGAAACCAGGGTGCGGGCGGTGAGGATCATCATGTCCCCCACCTGTTCGAAGAAGGACTTGGCGGGCGAAAAACGCCTCCCTATGGATGCGGCTCGTTCCATCTCTCTCTCCAGTGCACGGACCCGCGCTGGTGCGGCCCCGCTCCGTTCTTGAGTCTATGGGATGGAAAGGCGCGGACCGTTAGCCGACTGTTGAGATCCCACTAACCCCGCCGCGTCGCGCTCCGAGCCGCCGGGGAGGTGCGGTTCCCGTGGTATGTTCCGGCCGCTTTGGGGGGGAATCGGAGATACGGCCGGCGTTCCCGCATCAGCGTTGCCGCGACGGGAGCGGTCACTGCGGCTCTTGCCCTCTCGATCGCCGCCTGCGGCGAATCGTCTTCCAACTCGAGTGAAGTCGGCACCTTCCCGGTCAAGGTCGTCACCGCACAGTTCCCCGCCAAGCAGAGGCTGGGCGAAACGACGCTGCTGCGGCTTGGCGTGCGCAACACCGGGCGTAAGACCGTGCCAACGCTGACCGTGACGATCTCCGTTGGTGGCAAAGAGGGCTATAACTCGAAACTACCGTTTGGATATCGGGATCCGCAGCCGGGGCTAGCGCAGCCCGACCGCCCGGTTTGGGTGCTCTCGGCGCGTTATCCGCGAGTAAACGGATCCACCGAGTCCGCCGGCGCGGAAACCCCAAGCCTCAAGACCTTCGACTTCGGCCCGCTGAAGTCGGGCGCGACGGCCGAGGCGGTCTGGAAGGTAAACGCCGTCAGGACCGGGAATTTCAGGCTCAACTATGAAGTTGGCGCGGGCCTCGGCGGCACGGCGAAGGCCGAGACCGCCAAGGGAACGGAGGCCGGCGGCTCCTTCGGGGTTCAAATAAGCGAGGTACCGCCCGAAACGGTGGTCACCGACAGCGGCGAAGTCGTGCCAGCCCCAAAGGACCCCACGCAGGCCAATCGTTAGCGTTTCCCGTATGCGGCGCCTTGCCCGAGCTGGAGCGATCCTTTCGGCCGTCGCCCTCGCCGGCCTGACCGCCTGTGGGGCCGGCAGTTCGCAGGAAGACAGCGGCACGCGCCCCTCCGGAGAATCGAGGCGAGCTAGTGCGACCCGAGGGGTAGCGCTGAAGCAGGTGGGTCGCTTCGACGAACCCGTCTACATCAGCGG
The DNA here is from genome assembly GCA_035605775.1 of Solirubrobacterales bacterium. Classification (GTDB taxonomy): domain Bacteria; phylum Actinomycetota; class Thermoleophilia; order Solirubrobacterales; family 70-9; genus VRUE01. Next base: position 3,790 of record DATNGU010000021.1, read on the forward strand.
AGCGCCGGGGTTTTCGAAGCTACTGTTCGTGGTCGAGCAAGCGGGCCGGGTCGTCGTGCTCCGTGGCGGCCGCAAGCTCAGCCGGCCGTTCCTGGACATCCGTGGCCTGATCTCATCTGGTGGCGAGCGCGGCCTGCTCTCGATCGCCTTCCCTCCCGACTACCGGCGCAGCCGGCGCTTCTACGTCTACTACACCGACCCCGAGGGCGACATTCGCGTCGACGAGTTCAAAGGAAGGGGCGCGACGCGAGCCGCGCGGGGCTCTCGTCGCGCTGTTATCGAGATACCCCACAGCGTCAACTCGAACCACAACGGCGGCCAGCTGCAGTTCCTTGGTGACCTGCTCTACCTCGGCAGCGGCGACGGCGGCTCCGGCGGCGATCCTCCAAACAACGCCCAGAATCCCGACAGCTTGCTGGGCAAGCTGCTGCGGATCGATCCGCGCCCGTCGCGTGGCCGGCCCTACTCGATCCCGGCCGACAACCCGTTCGTCGGCAAGCCGGGGCGCGACGAGATCTACAGCTACGGCCTGCGCAACCCTTTCCGCTTCTCCTTCGACACGGTGAGTGCGTTCAGTCCGCGAATCGTGATCGGGGACGTCGGCCAGAACAGAGTCGAGGAGATCGACTACCAGCCCGTCCCCGCGGCGAGCGGAGCCAACTTCGGCTGGGACGCCTTCGAGGGTTCCTCCCCCTACAACGAAGAAAACAGCGGCACTCCCGATCCCGGCGGCACGGTGAAACCGATCTTCGTCTACGCCCACAGCCGTGGTGGTAGCTGCTCGGTCATCGGCGGCTACGTCGTCGGCGACCGCAGCTTGCCCTCTCTCTACAAGCGCTACATCTACGCCGACCTCTGCGAGGGCCAACTGCGCAGCCTCCTCCCCGGCCTGACCCGGGCAACCGGCGAGCGCAAACTCGGCCTCAGGGTCTCCACCCCCAGCTCTTTCGGCGAAGACACCCATGGACACGTCTACGTGATCTCGCTGGATGGGCCCGTGTATCGACTCGTCTCTCGCTAGAAGCCGCTGCCTGCGAGCAGAGAAGGCGGCTCCCGTCTACTCTTGGCTGACCAGCCAACTTTGAAGGGAGCGGTCAGGTGGAGAGCGGAACTGCGCGAGAGACCAGTGCCACTACCAACGGCGCCCGCTCCAACGGCAGCGCCGCCGAGCAGATCGAGGTCCTCAACCCGGCAACCGGAGCGAAGATCGGCAGCGTCGCCGTCGACTCACCGCAGGGAATTGCCGAGACGGTCGCCCGGGTGCGCGCCAACCAGGCCGAGTGGGAGGCGCTCGGGATCGAGGGGCGCTACCACTGGCTGGGCAAGCTGCGCGACTGGATTCTCGACAACACCGAGAAGATCGCCGACACGATGCAGGCCGAAACCGGCAAGGTGCGCGCCGACGTCTCCCTCGATCTCGGCTATGTCGCCGACTTGATCAACTTCTACGGCACGAAGGCGGCCCAGTACATCGGCGACGAAAACGTCCGCCCCCACTCGCCCCTGTTGGCCTCAAAGAAGCTCCTCGTCCAGTACAGACCTCACCCGGTGGTCGGCGTGATCAGCCCATGGAACTTCCCGTTGGCGATGGGGCTCGGCGACTCGATACCCGCCCTGCAGGCTGGTGCCGCGGTCGTCGTAAAGCCCTCCGAGTTCACCCCGCTCAGCATGATCGAAGTGATCGAGGCCTGGAAGGGCGAGATCGGCGCCCCGGACGTCTTCGACTGCGTGCTCGG
>DATNGU010000022.1:0-2231 GCA_035605775.1 Solirubrobacterales bacterium
TCCAACGTCTACCTGTTCAAGCAGCTGCCCTACGATCCGGTGAAGGATTTCGATCCTGTGGCCTTCGTCGCCACCAGCCCGTTCGGCATCATGGTGCCCGGCACGTCGACGATCGGCTCGATCGACGCTTTCGTCGCCGCCACCAGGGCGGCGCCGGACAAGCTGTCGTTCGCCAACGAGGGACCGCGTACCCTGGGCGGCATGGCGGCCCGGCTGTTCAACGCGCGCGCCGGCATCCGCAACAATCTCGTTCCCTATGCCTCGGCCAGCGTGGCGATCCAGGATGCCCTGGGCGGCCGCGTCGATGCGATCATCGTCGACCTCGCCTCGACCGCGCAGCACATCCGGCGTGGCGACCTGCGCCTGCTCGCGACGACGTCAGCCCGCCGGGTCAAGGGTTGGGAGACCACGCCTGCCCTATCGGAAACGCTGGCGGGCTTCGACATGCCCGGCTGGTTCGCCGTGGTCGCCCCAGCCGGCACAGCGAAGGACGTGGTCGCGCGCGTCAGCCGCGACATCAACACAGCGCTCGCCGATCCCCAGCTGGCCGACCGCATCGAGTCTGTCGGTCCGATCGTCGCTCCTGGCCGATCGCCGGAGCAGACGGCTGAGTTCCTGCGCCAGGAGCACGCGCGCTGGAGCGAGATCGCCAAGGAGATCGGCGTCCTGCCCGAGTAGTGGCCTTCAACCGGCGCGCCCTAGGGTCCGGACTCAATTGTCCAGCAAGAGAAGATTGCGGCCAGGTAGGCGCTGCTGAGGAAGTTGCGGGCGAGCTTGTCGTATCTGGTAGCGATGCGTCGCCAGTCCTTTAGGCGGCACCACATGCGCTCGATGCGGTTACGGTCGCGGTAGGCGACCGTATCGTAGGGGATCGGCTGTCGGCGGGAGGTGGTCGATGGAATAACCGCCTCAGCCTGCTGGTCTGCGAGGAATCGGCGCAAGTGATTGGCGTCATAGCCGCGATCGGCGAGCAGGCGTGAGACTGGCCCGGCCCTCTGGAGCAGGGCACGGGCGATGCTGATGTCGTTGATGTTGCCGGCGGTCAGCAGCAAGACACGGGGCCGGCCCTGGCCGTCGCTCAGGGCGTGGAGTTTGCTGGTCTTGCCGCCGCGCGACTGGCCGAGCGCCTGGAGGTAGGCCCCCCTTTTGCGCCACCGGCCGAGCGGTGGGCTTTGATATGGGTGCTGTCGATCATGGCGAGACCGTGGATCGGGCTCTGCCCGGTCAGCGTCTCGAAGATCTGCAGCCACAGGCCTTGCCGGCTCCACCGATTGAAGCGGTTGTAGACTGTGGTGTAGGGCCCGTAGACCGCAGGACAGTCGCGCCACCGCGCGCCCGAGCGCAGCATGTGCACGATGCCGCTGATGATCCGGCGATCATCGACCCGCCGCGCACCCCGCCGGCCGCGCGGCATAAATGGCTCGATCCGCGCCCACTCTGCCTCGCTAAGCCAATAGACCTTCGCCATCACCAGCTCCCGTGTCACTCGGAAGCTTGAATCACAATCGACCCCGTCTGGGAATCCTTATTGAGTACAGACCCTAGTGCGCTACCCCTCGGCGGGGAGCACAGGACGGGTTTGGCGCGAGTGCGTCGCGCGAGGTATGGGAAGAGGTCAATCTTTCGGGGAGGTCCAGATGAAGCTCGCCTATTCGCCCGCCAGCCCTTATGTGCGCAAGGTCACGGCCTGCGCGATCAAGCGCGGTCTGAACGACAAGATCGAGCGGCTGAAAATCGGCACGACCGATCCGGAGCTGCTGAAGTTCAATCCGCTGTCCAAGGTGCCGACCCTGATCACCGACGACGGCACGACGATCTACGACAGCCCGGTGATCTGCGAGTATCTCGATTCGATCGGCTCGGCGCCCAAGCTCTTCCCGCCGGCCGGCCCGGCGCGCTGGAAGGCGCTGACCCAGGAGGCCCTGGCCGACGGCATTCTCGATGCCACCCAGCCGCGCCGCCGCGAGATCGCGCTGCCGCAGGACGACGGCCGCAAGGCATACATCGAATTGCAGCAGGGCAAGGTGAAGAGGGCGCTCGCCGAGCTGGAGAAGGACGCGGGCAGCCTGGGCGAACTCAAGACGATCGGCGAGATCACCATCGGCTGCGCCCTGGGCTATCTCGACTTCCGTTACGCCAACGAGCCGTGGCGCCCTGGCCATCCCAAGCTCGAAGCCTGGTACGCCAAGGTCGTGAAGCTGCCGCCGCTTGCCGAGACCATGCCGGTGGGG
>DATNGU010000023.1:0-4119 GCA_035605775.1 Solirubrobacterales bacterium
AGCGTGCGGTCGAGCCGGGCGGTGCCGATCTTGGTCCGGCAGAAGACGATCGCCTGCTCGGGCTCCTCGGCCTTGAGGACCTCGACGAGACGGTCGGTCTTCCGCTTCGGCTCGACCTCGACATAGGCCTGCTCGATCGCATCGACGGTGAGCTTCTTCGGGGTGATCGAGATCGTCACCGGGTCGTACATGTATGCCTCGGCGAGCCGCGCGATCGGCGGCGGCATCGTCGCGCTGAAGAGCATCGTCTGGCGGCCGCTCGGGCACATCCGGAGGATCCGCTCGACGTCCTCGATGAAGCCGAGGTCGAGCATCTCGTCGGCCTCGTCGAGGACCACGTAGCGGGTCCCGGTCAGCACCAGCGCCCCGCGCGAGATCAGGTCCATCATCCTGCCGACGGTCGCGACGACGACATGCGCCTTCGAGCGCACCCGCGCTGCCTGGTCGCGGACCGAGGTGCCGCCGAAGACGGCGACGACGTTGACGTCGAGGTGCTCGGCATAGGAGCGGAGGGCCTGGGTGACCTGGATGCAGAGCTCGCGGGTCGGGGTGAGGACGACGGCCTGCACCTCGTCGACGCTGGGGTCCACGTACTGGAGCAGGGGCAGGCCGAAGGCGGCGGTCTTGCCGGTGCCGGTCTGCGCCTGGCCGATTACGTCGTGACCGGCCAACAGCTCCGGGATCGCTTTCTCCTGGATCGGACTGGGCTCCTGGTAGCCGAGCTCGTCCAGCGCCTGCTGGATCTCCGGCGCCAACCCCAACTCCTTGAAGCCGCTCACTTAGACGGGTCCAAGAGAAGCTTGCCGGTGGTGCGGCGGGCGATCAGGTCTTCGTGGGCGCGCGCCGCCTCCGACATCGGGTAGACCTCGCCGACGTTTACGGTGAGCTCGCCGCCCGCCACCGCGCTAAGCAGCTCACCGATCATCGGCGCGACCTCCGTGCGCCGCATCAGCAGGTGGACGAGCCAGAAGCCGATCACCGCCTTGGAGCCGCGCAACAGAGCAGCCGTAGATATCTCGCGCTGTTCGCGCGAGGCGATGCCGAAAACGACCATCCGACCCAGCGGGGCCAGCGCCGAGAGCTCGGCGTCGAAGGCATCGCCACCGCTCATGTGGAGGACGGCATCAACCCGCTCGCCATCGTTTGCCGCGAGGATCGCCTCCTTCAGGTCCTCCGAGCGCGAGTCGACGGTGGCGTCAGCGCCGAAGCGCTCAACCATGGCGCGCTTCTCTTCGCTCGAGGCGAGGCCGATCACCTTGGCGCCAGCCTGCTTGCCGATCTGCACGGCGAGCGAGCCAGTGCCGCCCGCGGCCGCCTCGACCAGCAGCGTCTCGCCGGGCTCGATGCGAGCGCAGCGGCGCACGAGCGCCATCGCGGTAAGGCCCTGAAGCAGTAGCGCCGCAGCCTGGTCGTCGCCGACCTCGTCGGGCACAAGGACCAGGAAGGACTCAGGCACGACCGCCTTCTCGGCGTAGGCACCGGAGCTGAGAATCGCCGCGACCCGACGCCCGTCGGCAGTCCGTCCGCTGATCTCGGCACCCGGAATCAGCGGCAGCTGCTGCTCCGCGAGGTAGTCATTGCGAGTGGCGTGCGTGTCGGCAAAGTTGATTCCGCTCCGCGCAACCTCAACCAGCACCTCGCCCTCACCCGGCTCGGGATCAGCTACATCCCGGTACGCAAGAACCTCGGGGCCGCCGAACTCATCGATCTGAATCGCCTTCACGGTGGAGAACCATAGTCGCGTTGGGTATAGGGAGTCGGGTGTGTCTCGTCGGCGCCTCCCCGCTTTTGCGCCGTCGAGACAAACCCGACTCCCTATACCCTGCTGCCCCCATGTCGCTGACCGTTGTCGGATCGATCGCCTTTGACTCAGTCAAGACCCCGTTCGGGGAGCGCGACCGGATGCTTGGCGGCGCCGCCGTCCACTTCTCGCTCGCCGCCAGCTTCTTTACCGAGGTGCGCCCGGTCGGCCCGGTCGGCGAGGACTTCGGCGCCGCCGAGTTCGAGGTGCTGGAAGGTCGCGGTGTGCAGACCGGCGACATCGAGCGGGTCGAGGGTGGGAAATCGTTCTTCTGGCGCGGCCGTTACGAGTACGACCTCAACGTCGCCCACACCGAGGACACCCAGCTCGGCGTCTTCGGTCAGTTCGAGCCGAAGCTCTCGGCGGAGGCGAAGGCCGCCGACACCCTCTTCCTCGCCAACATCCAGCCCGACCTGCAGCGCCGGGTCAGCGCCCAGTGCACCGCGGCGCGCTTCAGCGCTCTGGACTCGATGAACCTCTGGATCGACACCGCAAAGGACTCGCTGCTGGCGGCGATCGCCGGGGTCGACTGCCTGATCGTCAACGACGCCGAGATCCGCCAGCTGACCGGCGAGTCGAACCTGGCCCGCGCCGCCCGTGCCGTGATGGAGCGCGGGCCCCGCGCGGTCGTCGCCAAGCAGGGTGAGTACGGAGCGGCGCTGTTCACCGCGGAGAGTTTCTTCGCCCTGCCCGGCTTCCCCCTGGACGACGTGCGCGACCCGACCGGCGCCGGCGACAGCTTCGCCGGTGGTTTCCTCGGCTACCTCGACAGCCACGACGGCGAGCTGGATGACGCCAGCCTGCGGCGGGCGATGGGCTACGGCACGGTGCTCGCCTCCTTCAACGTCGAGGAGTTCGGTACCGAGAGGATCACCCGGCTCAGCCGCGAGGAGATCGACGGGCGCTTCCGCGAGCTGGGCGAAATGACCCAGTTCGATCCTTTGCCCGCTGCTTAACGAGTCAACGCGCCGGAACTGCGAAAATGCCCGCCGCATGGGCGCCGACTCGCTAACCGTCACCGACAACCGCACCGGGCAGACCTACGAGCTGCCGATCACCGACGGAACCGTGCGCGCGATGGACCTGCGCCAGATCAAAGTCGATGAGGGCGAATTCGGGATGCTCTCCTACGACCCGGCCTTCACCAATACCGCCTCGTGCCGCTCGGCGATCACCTTCATCGACGGCGAGGCCGGCATCCTCGAACATCGCGGCTACTCGATCGAGCAGCTCAGCGAGCGCTCCAGCTTCCTCGAGGTCGCCTACCTGCTGATCTTCGGCGAGCTGCCGACCGGGCCACAGCTGGACCGCTGGATCTACGACATCACCCACCACACCTTCGTCCACGAGGACCTGAAGCAGTTCTTCGAGGGCTTCCGCTACGACGCCCATCCGATGGGGATGCTGCTGGCCGGGGTTGGGGCGCTCTCGACTTTCTACCCGGACGCCAAGCACACCGAAGACCCCGAAGAGCGCTACATGGCGGCGGTGCGGTTGATCGCCAAGGTGCCGACCCTTGCCGCCTTCTCCTATCGCCACAACATGGGCCTGCCCTACGTCTACCCCGACAACGACCTCAACTTCGCCGAGAACTTCCTCTCGATGATGTTCAAGAAGACCGAAGCGAAGCACCTGCCGAAGGAAAGCCTCTCGAAGGCGCTCGACGTCCTCTTCATCCTTCACGCCGACCACGAACAAAACTGCTCGACCAACGCGGTGCGCGGCGTCGGCTCCTCCGACGTCGATCCCTACTCCGCGGTCGCCGCGGGTGTGGCGGCGCTCTACGGGCCGCTGCACGGCGGCGCCAACGAGGCGGTGCTGCGAATGTTGCGCGCCATCGAGTCGCCCGACAACATCCCCGACTTCCTCGAGCGGGTGAAGGGCCGCGAGGAGAAACTGATGGGCTTCGGCCACCGCGTCTACAAGAACTACGACCCGCGGGCGCGGATCATCCAGCAGCACATGGACGAGGTCTTCGCGGCGACGGAGCACAACCCGCTGGTCGAGATCGCCCGCGAGCTGGAGAAGCGGGCACTCGACGACGAGTACTTCACCTCGCGCAAGCTCTATCCCAACGTCGACTACTACTCGGGGATCATCTACGAGTCGCTCGGGGTCCCGACCGAGATGTTCACGGTGATCTTCGCCATCCCCCGCACCGCCGGCTGGGTCGCCCAGTGGATGGAGATGCAGGAAGACCCGGAGAAGAAAATCGCCCGGCCCAAGCAGATCTACACCGGCGACCGGACGCTCGACTTCACACCTGCGAACGAGCGCTGGGCGTGAGCCACCGAGCTTGCTCGGAGGCTCAGCCCAGC
>DATNGU010000024.1:0-2580 GCA_035605775.1 Solirubrobacterales bacterium
AAGGCCGGGGGAGGTCCCGGCGCAGCCTCCCGCTGTTCGCTGCGACGGGACCTCCCCCGGCCTTCCCCCGGCCTCACGGCTCAGCCCGCTGTTCCCCCGCCTTGAGCAGTCGTTCGCGCAGCTCGCGTTCGTCCTCCGGGGTCGGGTCGAAGCGCGAGGGGTCGGGCAGCTGGTCGAGGCCGGTGAGGCCGAAGAGGCGTTCGAACAGCTCCGTCGTCTTGAACAGGGCGGCGCCGAATTGGGAGCGGCCCGACTCCTCGATCAGGCCGCGCTCGGCCAGCGTCTGCACGGCCGACTCCGAGGAGACGCCGCGGATCCGCGCCACCTCGGGCCGGGAGACGGGCTGCAGGTAGGCGACGATCGCCAGCGTCTCCGCCTGCGCCTGGGTCAGCGGCGGCGTCCGTGGCTTGGCCAGCAGGCGCCGCGCCGCCTCCTCGCTGGCAGGGTCGCTGGCCAACGCGAAGCCGCCCGCCACCTCGCGCAGGACGACGCCGCGGCGGCCCTCGGCGAGGTCCTCGCGCAGCAGGTCGATCGCCTCGGCGATCTGGCCCTCGTTCGCCTCGGTCGCCTCGGCCAGGTCGGCGACGGCAACGGGCTGCGGGGAGAGGAAGAGCAGCGCCTCGATCGTGCGGCTGAGGTCGCTCAACCCCTCGCCTCCAGCCTGCGGATCTCGATCGGGCCGAGCGGCTCGCTCTGCTTCCAGGTCACCTCGCCCTTCCGGTACAGCTCGAGCAGCGCGAAAAGCGTCACCGCCTGCGTCAGCCGATCCTCGCCGCCGAACTGCTCGTCGAAGTCGATGCTGGCGCGACCGGAGAGGGCGTCGCGCAGGGCGCGCAGCCGCCGCTCCAGGGAGACGGTCGGCCGGATGTGGCTGATGTCAAGCGCAGGCGGCATCGCAAGCAGGTCGCCGAGGGCGGCGCCGAGCCGGTCGGGATCGTAGGCGGCGCTCGCCGCGTCGACGGCGACGCGGCGCAGGCTCGGCGGCAGCGGCGCGGCCCGGTAGAGGTAGCCGCGGGCCGCCTCGAAGCGCTCGGACAGCACGGCGGCGGCGGCGCGATAGCGGCGGTACTCGAGCAGACGCGCCAGCAGCTCCTCGACCGCCTCCTCGGGCCCCAGCTCCTCCAGCTCCGGGTCGGCGCCGGGCAGAAGCAGCCGCGACTTCAGCTCCAGCAGCGAGGCGATCAGGACCAGGAACTCGGTCGCCACCTCCAGCTCCAGCTCGCCCTCGCGCTCGAGGTGCTCGATGTAGGCGACCACGACCTCGCCCAGCTCGACCTCGAGCAGGTCGACCTCCTCGCGCAGCAGGACTGCGATCAGCAGATCGAACGGCCCGGCGAATACGTCGAGCTCGAGATCGAGGTCGGCGACGGCCATTACTTAAGGGTAAGCCGGGGCACCGACGCCCATCCGCTCGCGCACCTCGGCGAGCGTCGGCGCAGCGATCGTCCGCGCCTTCTCGGCGCCGGCGGCGAGCGCCCCCTCCAGCGCCGCCTGGTCTGGGCGCAGCTCGGCGTAGCGCTCGCGGACCGGCGCCAACATCTCCACCACACCCTCCGCCACGGCCTTCTTGAAGTCCCCGTAGCCCGCTCCGTCGAACTCGCGCTCGATCTCGGCCGGGTCGGCGCCGCGGGCGACGGCGAGAACGTCGATCAAGTTGGTCACCCCCGGCTTGTCCTCGCGGCGGACGATCTCGTGCCCCGAGTCGGTGACGGCGCTGCCGAGCTTCTTGCGGATCGCACCGGGCTCGTCGAGCACGTAGACCCTGCCGGCCTCGGTCCCGGCCGTCGTCGACATCTTCCGCTGCGGTTCCTGCAGGTCCATGATCCGCGCGCCGAGCGCCGGAACGCGGAGCTCAGGCTCGACCAGCGTCTCGCCGAAGCGCTCGTTGAAGCGGCGGGCGATCTCGCGCGTCAGCTCGATGTGCTGGCGCTGGTCCTCGCCTACGGGAACCTCGGTCGCCTTGTAGGCGAGCACGTCGGCGGCCTGCAGGACGGGGTACAGGAAGAGCGCCGCCGGGACCAACTCGCGCTGCTTGCCGGACTTTTCCTTGAACTGGGTCATGCGGTTGAGATCGCCGTGCGCGGTGACCGCGGAGAGCAGCCAGCAGAGCTCGGTGTGCTCATGCACGTCGGACTGGCGGAAGAGGATGCAGCGGTCGGGGTCCAGCCCGGCGGCGATCAGGATCGCGGTCGTGTCGTACAGGCGCTCGCGCAGCTCCGCGGGGTCGTAGGGGACGGTGATCGCGTGGAGGTCGACGATGCAGTAGATCGCGGGGTCGCCCCGGTCCTGCCCGTCGACGTATTGCCGGATCGCCCCGATGTAGTTGCCGAGGTGCTTGCTGCCCGTCGGCTGGATGCCACTGAAGATGCGCACGGGCGCGGACTATAGGAAGCGACGCCTGGGGCCCGGGATTAGACCCGCCGGTCCGTCCACGGCCCGACGCCGCCGATGCGCTCCGGAGTCGTCCGGATGACGTAGCCCGGCGGCGGGTCGTCCATGGGCGGGAACTTGACATCCGGGCCGAGGTAGACGTGCGCCAGCCGCTGCAGCAGCTCGGGCGCCCCGCCCTCCTCGACGCGG
>DATNGU010000025.1:0-6919 GCA_035605775.1 Solirubrobacterales bacterium
CCAGGGATGGTCGGGGAACTTGCCGTCGCGCAGCCATTTGCGCCAGAAGTCTTCGGTCGAGTCGAGCCGCTCCAGCGCCTCGGGGGCGCTGCGCGGTCCGCCCAGGTCCCCGTCGCCCCAGGTCACGGCGCAAAAGCCGGTCTCGTTCTCACGCAGCTTGACGGTGCCGCGCGCGGCACCGTCCTCGATCGAAAGATCCATGTCGCTGGTCAGGCAGAGCTCGACCCCGTCGCCGCCGCGGGCGATCGCTTCGCCGAGCTCGCCGCCGCTCCAGGAGGCTGCCTCGGCGCCATAGGCAAAGCGCGGCAGGCATTCCATCTCGAGATCGACCTCGCCGTCGATGCAGGTCATCGTCCGCAGCAGCGAGTGGTCGGACTCGTGCTCGGTTCGCGGCCGCGAACCCGGGCCCGCCTGCTCGACCCAGTCGCCGATCGTCAGGGCGTCGTGGATCACGACCCAGCCGGTCTCGGTCACCCAGGTCGTCTCGATCACCAGCGTCCCCGGCTCGTAACGGCGACTGATCGGCACGACTACGCCGCGCGGGCCCAGCTTGAAGTGACCGGCATCGCGGTCCAGCAGTGCGGCGAAGGCACTTGGCGAGTCGAAGCGGGGCAAGCAGAGCCACTCGATCGAGCCGTCATAGGAGACAAGAGCGCTGGTGTGGCAGTCCGAGAGGAAGCCGTAGCTGCCGATCGGCGGGAAGCGGTTCAGACCGGCGGCCACGGAGGTGCCAAGCTACCACTGTGAGCCTCCCGATCGCCCACGTCGCCGGCACCTTCGTGCCGATCGAGGTGATTCCGATCACCCTCGCCGGGATCCTCTACTGGCACCGGGCGATGGTTCTCTCCTGGGACGGCCGCGGGGTGCCGGCCTGGCGCCAGGCCTGCTTCGGCGCCGGTCTGGCGACGATCGCGATCGCCCTCTTCAGCCCGATCGGCCACATCTCCGACGAGCTGGTGATCGCGCACATGGGCGAGCACCTGTTGATCGGCGACATCGCTTCGCTGCTGCTGGTCCTCGGCCTGACCCGCTCGCTGCTGCAGCCGCTGCTCGCGATCCGGGTCTTCAATCGCCTCCAGATCCTCACCCACCCGGCGGTTGCCTTCCCGCTTTGGGCGGTCAACCTCTTCTCCTGGCACATCCCGGCCCTCTACCAGGACGCTTATGGCGCGGCGCCGGTCCACGCTCTGGAGCACACGACCTTCCTCTTCTTCGGCTGTCTGATGTGGATGCCGATCTTCGGGCCGTTGCCCAAGCCGCAGTGGTTCAGCGCCGGTTGGAAGGTGGCCTATGTGATCGCCGTGCGCTTCACCGGCGCGATTCTCGGCAACGTGCTGATGTGGTCGGGTTCGGTGCTCTATCCGATCTACGCACCGGGAGAGCGTTACTGGGGGATCTCGGCAATTGCGGACCAGGGCACGGCGGGCGTGATCATGATGATCGAGGGGACCTTCCTGGCGCTCGGCGTGCTGGCCTGGGTCTTCTTCGAGGTCGCCCGCGAAGGGACCGAAAAGCAGAACCTGCTCGACCTCGCCCGCGAACGCGGGGTGGAGCTGGACGAGGAACGGGCCCAGCGCGCCGTCGCCGCCGGCCACGGCGCGTTGCTGGAGGAACGCCTCACCGCCAGCGGCGATGGCCGCGGACGTGCCTCGAGTTAAGTACCCATATGGGCCTCAAACTCGAGGCACGTCCGCGGCCGCAACGGAGCGGTGGCTGCTCCCAGCGCTGGTCTTCGTCGTCGGCGCTGCCAGCCTCGGTGCCGAGATCGCCGCGGCGCGCCTGCTGGCCCCTTACTTCGGCGCCTCGACGATCGTCTGGGCAAACACGATCGGCGTTGTCCTGGTCGCCCTCTCGGTCGGCTACTGGTTCGGCGGGCGCTTCGCCGATCGTCACCCCCATCTGCGCGGCCTCTGCCTGTTGGTGCTCGTCGCCTCGCTTCTGATCGCCGCGGTCCCGTTCGCCGCCCGGCCCTTCCTCGGCTTCTCGGTCGACGCCTTCGACACGGTCTCGGTCGGCGGCTTCGCCGGCTCCCTGTTCGGGGTTCTGGTGCTGGTCGCGGTCCCGGTCACGCTGCTCGGCGCCGCCTCGCCCTGGGCTGTCCGCCTTGCGGTCGGCGACCCGGCGCGCGCCGGCGAGGTGGTGGGGAGGCTCTACGCGATCTCGACCGCGGGCTCCCTGTTCGGGACGATGATCGCCGCCTTGCTCCTGATCCCCCTGTTGGGAACCCAGCGGACCTTCCTCGTCTTCGCCCTCGCCCTGGCGATGGTTGGCGCCATCGGTCTTGGCTGGCGCTTTATCGCGGTGCCCCTCGCCCTCGCCCTGGTGATCTCGGCGCCTGTGGGGACGATCAAGGCGGCGGATACCGGCAGGGTCCTCTACGAGGCGGAGACGACGCACCAGTACGCGCGGGTGGTCGAACGCCCCGACGGCTCCCGGGTGCTGGAGCTGAACGAGGGCCAGGCCGTTCATTCCCTCTACACCCCCGGCAGCTACCTGACCGACGATTACTGGGACGGGCATCTGTACCTGCCGTTCGCCGCCCGGCGCTCGCCACCGGCGCGGATCGCGATCCTCGGCAACGCGGGAGGCACCGTGGCCCGTGCTTTTGGCCACTTCTTCCCCGCTACGGCGGTCGACGCGGTCGAGATCGACGCCGAGCTGACCGACCTGGGCCGGCGCTTCCTCGACCTACGCAACCCGCGCATGCGGGTCTTCGCGGAGGACGCTCGTCCCTGGTTGGAGCGCATGCCGGGCGGCTACGACGCGATCATGGTCGACGCCTACCGCCAGCCTTACATTCCCTTTTACCTGGCGACGCGCGAGTTCTTCGAGCTGGTGCGCAAGCGCCTTGCCCCGGGCGGTATCGCCATCGTCAACGTCGGCCACCCGGAGGGCAGCGATGAGCTGGAGCGGGTGCTGGGGAGGACGATGGCGGCCGTCTTCCCGAGGGTGCTCCGCGACCCGATCGAGACCACCAACACGCTGCTGGCCGCGAGCGGCGGACCGCTCACCGCCGCCCGCTTGGGACGCAATCTCGACGCACTGCCTCCTGCGCTGCGGGCGCCAGCGCGCCTGGCGGCCGAGGATCTGGGCCCACGGCTTGCCGGCGGTGAGGTCTACACCGACGACCGCGCGCCGGTCGAGTGGCTCGTCGACTCGTCCCTGCTGGAATACGCGAATGACGAGTAAGAGGGCGTCCACGAATCTCCGCGCAGACCCGGCCGGCCGGAGCGGCACCGGGGCGAAGGCATGGCTGGTCACCGGGCCGCTGGGCCGCGGCTTTGCCTTCGCGATCGACTTCGCGATAGCCGTCCGCCATGGCCTCCTGCGGCGCGACCGACCTTGACCCCACCCTGGCGTGGAAAAGGTCGGAAGCGGTGCGAATCGCTCGCCAAGCGGATCCTCTAGGGTCCGGCGCTCGATGCAGCCCACCGTTTCAGAGCTTCCCGGCTCGCGTGTCAAGGTCGAGGTCGAGGTTCCCGCCGCCGACGTGGATCGCGCCGTCAACCGCGCCGCCCGTGCGCTGGCACGGGAGATGCGGATGCCGGGCTTCCGTAAGGGCAAGGCGCCGCCGTCGCTGGTAATTCAGCGCGTCGGTTTCCCCGCGGTGCTGGAGGAGGCGATCCGCGAGGCCCTGCCCGAGTGGTACGAACGGGCCCTGCTCGGCTCCGGCGTCGCCCCGGTGGGCGATCCCAGCGTCGAGGTCGTTTCGACTCCCGAGGCGGAGGGTGAGCCGCTTGCCTTCGAGTTCGAGATCGGTGTCCGGCCCGGGGCGAAGCTCGGCGAGTACAAAGGCCTCGAGGTGGGGCGGGCCGAGTCCGAAGCGCCGGTGGAGTTCGTCGACCGTGAGGTCGAGCGGATTCGCGAGGGTTTCGCCAAGCTGGAGCCGGTCGAGCGGGCCGCGGCCGACGGAGACGTGCTGTTGGTCGACTTCGAGGGCCTGCTCGACGGCAAAGCCTTTGAGGGCGGCAAGGCAAGCGACTACCTGTTGGAGCTGGGCGGCGGCCAGTTGATCGAGGGCTTCGAGGAGCAGCTGGCGGGAGTCAGCGCCGGCGAGACGCGCAACGTCGAGGTCACCTTCCCCGACGATTACCAGGCCGAGCAGCTGGCTGGTGAAGACGCGGTCTTTACGGTCGAGGTCAAAGAGGTACGGGAAAAGGTGCTGCCCGGGCTCGACGACGAATTTGCCTCCGAGGCCTCGGAGTTCGACACCCTGGATGAGCTTCGTGCGGATATCGCCGAGCGGCTCGGCGAGGCAGTCGGCCAGCGCGCCGAGCAAGATTTCCGCGTCGCGGCGGTCGACGCGGCGGCCGCAACGGCGACCGTGGAGCTGCCAGATGAGCTCGTCACCGCTCGCGCCGCCGAGCGCTGGGAGCGGGTCGAGCGGCAGCTCGCGACGCGAGGCATGAGCTCTGAGTCCTACTTGCAGATGCAGGGCAAAACTCGTGAGGAGGTGATCGAGGAGTCAAAGCCCGACGCCGAAGCGGAGCTGAAACGCGAGTCGGTGCTGGCAGCGATCGCCGAAGCCGAGGCGATCGAGGTTTCCGAGGAGGAGATTGTCGAGGCGCTGGCCCACACCGCCGAACACGAGCGGACCACCCCGGAGAAGCTGTTGAAACGGCTACGGGAGAACGGCCGCGACGCGATGATCCGCGAGGACATCCGCATCCGCAAGGCGATCGACCTGGTTGCCGAGTCGGCGAAACCAATCCCGATCGAGCAGGCCGAGGCGCGCGAGAAAATCTGGACGCCGGAGAAGGAGCGAGAGGAGGCGGGCTCGCTTTGGACGCCCGACTCGGAGTGACGGCAGCTCGCCGACCACCTTCTATAGAGTTGCGGCCATGAGCCCCCTGGTTCCGATGGTGGTCGAGCAGACCTCGCGCGGCGAGCGTTCGTTCGACATCTACTCGCGCCTGCTGAACGAGCGCATCATCTTCCTCGGCACCCAGGTAAATCAGGACATCGCCAACCTGATCGTCGCCCAGTTGCTGCACCTCGAGTCCGAGGACCCGGACAAGGACATCAGCATCTACGTCAACTCGCCCGGCGGCGACGTCTACGCAGGGCTGGCGATCTACGACACGATGCAGTTCATCAAGCCCGACGTGCAGACGATCTGCGTCGGCATCGCGATGAGCATGGGGGCACTGTTGCTGGCCGGCGGGGCCGCCGGCAAACGGATGGCGCTGCCCAACTCCAAGATCCTCATCCACCAGGTCTCAGCCGGTTTCCAGGGCCAGGCGGCGGATATCGAGATCCACGCGAAAGAGATCATCGACACCCGCCGCCGCCTCGACGAGATCATCGCCAAGCACACCGATCAGCCCTTCGAGAAGGTGACCAACGACACCGATCGCGACTACTTCATGACCGCGGAAGAGGCGAAGGAGTACAACATCGTCGACCGCGTCATCGAACACCACTGAAGCACCCGCTCCTTCTCCTTCTCCTTCTCGCTCTCGCCCTCCTCGCTCTCGCGACCGTCACCCCATCCTGGTCCCAGGGTGCCAGCCACGACGGAAGCGTCCCCTTCCAGGCCCACGTCTTTCCAGTCCAGGGATCGCACTGGACCCGCGGCCCCATCGGCGAGTTCGGCGCGCCCCGCAGCGGCGGCCGCAGCCATGAAGGTTTCGACCTCGTCGCCGCCTGCGGCACGCCGCTGGTCGCCGCCACGACCGGACCGGTCCTGCGTGCCGGCTACGACCCGGTCCTCTACGGCAACTATCTGCTGCTCCACGGCCAGGGCGAGCGGCGCAGCTACTTCTACGCCCACCTGGTTCGGCCAGCCTCAGTTCATCGCGGCGACCGCGTCTGGGCTGGGGAGCGAATCGGTGCCGTCGGCAGGACCGGCAACGCCCGCACCGTCGGCTGCCATCTCCACTTTGAGATCCATTCCGGGGGGCGCCCAATCGACCCCGAGCCTGCCCTGAGCCGCTGGGGTCGCGATAGCTGATGGCTTCTTGCGCCTAAAGCCCTAGCTCGTACTCGACCCACTCGCTGCGCTCAGCGCCGGTGCTGTCGTAGAGGCGCTGAGCCGTCTTGTTGTCCGGCGCGGTGGCCCACTCGAGGCGATGGGCGCCGCGCTCGCGGGCGATCCGGGCGCTGGCCTCGATCAGGGTGCGGCCGATGCCCTGCCCGCGGCAGGTGTCGTCCACATAGAGATCATTCATCAGCACCGTCTCGGCCGGGACGAGCGAGGTGAAGTGCCAGTAGAGGCAAGCGTAGCCGACTAGCTCTTGCTCGCGCCAGGCGCCGAGCAGCATCCCGCTCTCGCTTGGGGCGAGAAAGTGGGAGAAGAAGGCGCGATTGCGCTCTTCGTCGATGTCCTCGACCCCGTAGAAGCGCTGGTAGGCGGCGATCATCGGCAGCAGCGGGGGTAGTTGCTGCGCCGAAATCGGCGCGACTCGGACCTTGGTCGGCACAGGGCTCACGGTAGCGACTGGCCGCAAGGGTGCGCTCACGGGGAGGGACTGCGCCATATGTGCCGTAAACGAAGACACCGACAAGGCCGGGTTGCAGCTCCCTCTAAGCTTTTGGGGCCGCGACGCCGGTAGGCAACTACCCGCCCCCGCAAGGAGGAGATCCCGCTGGCACGCCCCACCGATTCGAACGAGCAGCTCCTCTGCAGCTTCTGCGGCAAGTCGCAGCGCCAGGTCAAAAAGTTGATCGCCGGCCCTGGCGTTTACATTTACGACGAGTGCATCGATCTCTGCAACGAGATCATCGATGAGGAGCTGACTCCGCCCTCCGGTGGCGTCGAACTGGAAAACCTGCCGAAACCGCGCGAGATCCATGAGGTCTTGCAGGAGTATGTGGTCGGTCAGGAGGCCGCAAAGCGGGCCCTCTCGGTCGCCGTCTACAACCATTACAAGCGGGTCCAGATGGCTTCTCAGGGTGATGACCCCGAGGTCGAGCTGCA
>DATNGU010000026.1:0-5077 GCA_035605775.1 Solirubrobacterales bacterium
CGCGGAGGCGATAGCGACGGCGCCGAGAGCGAAGGGCGCGAGCGAGAGGATCGAGGCGAGGAGCTGATCGACGTCGATGCTCGATATGAGCCGCCAGAGTGCGAATAGCACGGCGGCGGCGAAGATCGCCAACATCGGGCGAGGATCTGATCGATCGCCTCCCATCACGCACCGACCGTTGGGTGACGGAGGAATATCGGCAAAACGCGAAGCCCGCGATCGGCTACAGGCCGCGGAATCCGGGCGCTGGCCCTCTCCGTCGAAGCGGCGCGACGGGTGGCGGCACAGATGGCCGCACGGGCGGCCCGAGGGACGGCCGGTCGATCAACTGCTCGACGAGGCAGGCCCGAAGGGCAGCGCGCGAAGTGCGGACTAGCCACGATTCCTCCTCGGAGGAGAACCACAGCCGCGTCGTCCTCGGGGTCGCCGCCTATCTAGAGGCAATCTCCATCCCGGCCGGCGCCAGCGGAAGCCGGGCTTGCGACCAGGGCAGTTGTTCTCCCGCCGCTCAGCCATCGCGCTTCCCGTCCTTGCCACGGAAGATCGCGATGTAGGCCCGGCCGGAGTCCCGGTAGCGGCGCAGGAACCGCCGCCACCCTGCTCGCGCGGCCCGGACCGTGGCGGCGCTGACCCGAAGAACAGCTCGGTGCCCGCGGGCGCCGACAAGCTCGACCGCCAGCTCGCCGCTTCGATACGGGACGTGCTGGAGCGCCCGGTGGGAGGCCAGCGCGCGGGCGGCGCGCCGGGCGGCGGCGCTGCCCTCCTGATCCTGGGGGTCCTGCCGGCGCGGAGCGGCCGGGGTCGGCGCGGGCGCGAGGTCGGCGGTCGCCGAGCCGGACGTCGATCGCGCGGCCGGCGGCTCCTCGGCCCTGGTGCTCGTCTCGGGCTGGTGGGCGGCGAGGATGAAGAGCGCGGCGAGGCCGAGCAGGATCGCGCTGGCGAGCACCACGACGGCCCGGCCGAGGCGCGGGTCGAGCGGTTCCTCGAGCAGGGCACGAAGGCGATCAACCATCTCCGCCGACCTCGCTCTCGGTGCTCGGCGGATGGGCATAGCCGAAGATCGGCCCGGGCATCCCGTAGCTCACCGCCTGGGAGGGCAGGAACGGCCCGGCGCGCGAGACCCGGTTGCCGAAGTTGCCGTCGATCGTCGTGATCTGCCCGCTCGGGAAGACGCGCTCCACAATGCCGATGTGATCTGAGTCGGTCGGGCCGGTGCCGTAGAGGACGGCGTCGCCAGGTGCCGGCGTCGCCGTCGACGGCAAGGCGTGGGCACCGTTGGGCTCAGCGGTGGAGAACGGCGACTCCCCCGGCGCCGCGACGCCGGGCAGGCCGCTGCCTTCGTGGGCCTTAGCCCATTCGTAGACGGTGCCTGAGTAGGCGTAGGTGGCAGTGCTGCCCTCCAGCGGAACGCCTGCTCGCTTCCAGACCCAGGCGACGAAGAGCGAGCACCATTCGACGCACGGCCCGTAGGGATTGCAGTTCGATCCGGGTGGGCTCTCGGGAGTGCCGAGCTGGCTCTGCGCGATGCGGACGATCTCGTTGCCGCTCGCCGTGGCAGCCGCACTCGATCCGCAGGCCGAGCCGCCGCTCGCCGGTTCGGCGGCCGCGGCGCTGGAGGGCGGAGTGCCTTTGCCGCCGAAGCCATAGGAGACGGCCCGCGCCATCACCTCGTCGGCGTAGTTGGCGACGCCATCCGAGCAGGCGCCGTAGTAGTTGCAGGCGACCTCCCGGTAGGCGGCGTAAGAGTCGCCTGCGAGCCCGAAGACCGGACGCAGCATCCGGGCGGCGGTGAAGATCGCGTCGGCGGGACTGAACGGGTCGGCACCGCCGCCGTCGGCGTCGACCTTGTAGCGCTCCCAGATCGTCGGCCCCGGCCCCGGGCTACAGGCGCTTTCGCGCACCATCCCGATCTGCATCGGGCCGCCGCAGCCCGAGGGGTTGACCTCCGCGCAGGCTCCGTGGCCGCACTCCTGGTAGCCGATCGAGGCGAGGAAGGCCCAGTCGACGTCGAAGCGCTGCCCCGCCTGCTGGTAGATGCGCAGGCGCTTGGGCGGAATCTCGCGCACCGCCGTTTTGGTCGCCGGGGCAGCGATGGCCGGCCCGCCGCCTCCCAAGCAGGCGATCTCCGAGCCGAGGATCGCCATCATCGTGCCGGTCACCGCCACCACCACAGCGGCCAGGACCGCGGTGGCGATGAGCCCGAGGATCGCGCCGCCTCGACGTCGCGCCGCGCTCACCGCGAGCCGCCTTTGCGGCCGCGGCGCTTGCGCTTGGGCGGAGCGGGCTCGCGGGCGGGGTCGGGCTTGCCCTGCTGCCGCGGCCCCTTCCTGCCGGCGTCGGCGCCGCGCTCGCGCTCGGCGCGCAGCTCCTCGGCGAGGCTCTCCCGCGGCTCCCGGGCGGAGGTGGCCTTGCGGACCGGCGAGCGCCCGGGTGGCTGCTTGCCCTCCCGCTGGGGAGCGCGGGCGCCCTTCGTCTTCTCCTGGTCCGCCTCACGCGGCGGGGTCTCCGGCGGCGATGCCTCCCGCGAGCGTCGCCGTCGCTTGCGACGGGCAGCGTCCTTGGGTGCCGCATCCCGGGCCGGCGAAGCGCCCGACTCGGCAGCGGTCGCTCGCGCCGAGGGCTCCGCATCGCGTCGGGCGGTCTCACCGCTGCGAGCTGCCGGGCGCGGCTGCTGGCTCGGAGCCGGAGCATCGAGGCTCGGATAGCCACCACCGACCGGGGTGCTGTGGGAGGTGCCGAAGAGAGGCGCCCGCCGCGGACCGCCGCTGCCGGCGCCACCTCCGCCGCGGCGGCCGAAGAGGTGCCCGGCCCCGCCTCCGCCCGAGCGGCCTGCTCGGCGCTGCGGCCGCAGCGCCCGGCCGCCCATGCGCGCGCCCGCGTAGACCCCGAGCACCCGCAGCGTCCCCTCGCGCCCCGGCTCGCCCGGCCCGGTCGCGATCCCGATCAGGCTGTCGGCGAGCGTCTTGCGCTGCAGGAAGACCGCCCAGAAAAAGAGCGACTGCAGGCCGAAGGACATAAGCCAACCGAGCTGCGCGGTCGCGCTCGCCAAGGCGCCGTTGACCGCGAGCAGGATCGCCAGGATCAGCGAGTAGGCGGCCTTTCGCAGCAGGTAGCCGGCGAGCTTTTGCAGCCAGCCCTTGAAGAAGTCATGGCCGCGGCCGGGGATCGCCGCCGCCACCAGCGCCACCGGGCTGAAGGCGAGCAGGAGCAGCAGCAGAACCTGCGCGAGGATGATCCCGATCGCGAGCGAGCCCAGGAGCAGGACGGCGCCAAGCTCGCCGACGAAGAGGACGAGCGCCAGCAGCAGCCTTTGGAACTGGCCGCCCTCCTCCATCGCGTCAGTCGCCGGTTTATCGGCGACCCCAAGGCGGTAGCTGGACCTGCCGGCGTCGGGGAGGTCGGAGGCGTCGCCGTCGTTCAGCGCGTCGTACTCGCGGTCCCGTTCATCCTTCTCGGGGGCGCCGAGGCTGTAGCGCAGGAAGCGGTGCGCGTACTTGTTCGCGTTGTTGATGCAGACCTTGCCATCGGCGGTGACCTCAGTCCCACGCTGGAGGCGGCGGGCGAGCGCGGCGTCTCGGTCGGGGTTGGACGACAGCGGGCGAACCGCGACCGAGTCGGGATCGGAGTCCCCCGAGCCGGTGCCGGCGCGAACGCAGTGTTCGAGGCCGCCGAAGTTGAGGACGACCCAGGGCTTGAAGACGAGCAGGTCGAAGAGTTGATTGGCCGTGTCCTCCTTCGCCTGCCGGGCGCTCGAAGGGCTGCCGTGGGAGGAGATCGACAGGAACGCCCCCGACATCTGGTTCGTCCACTTCGAGACGCTGCCGATCGTGGTCCCCGGCTGGGCGACGAAAAAGAGCGCGAGGACGACGTAGATCAGGCTGAGTCCGAGGGCGCCGGCCGTCTCGGAGTAGCGGCGCTGCACGAGCGCCTTCCACATCGCCCAACAGCCGGCGATCGCGATCGCGAGGACGAGCCAGGGCGCGCCGAAGACGTCGGAGTAGATGGCGTGGATCGCGCGGGAGACCGGCGCCAGCGCCCCCTCCCCGCCGGTGGCCTGCGATCCGTTTACGAGGTCGAGGCTGAAGGCGAAGCTGAAGAGGGTGATGAGCAGGTTCGCCAGGAAGCTCGTCGCCAGCCAGATCAGCGAGGCGAAGAACCAGGCGATCATCGCCGGCACCCCGGAGACGTCGACGCCGCCGGTCAGCGACGCCTCAACCGCCTCGAAGTGCTGGTCGAGCGAGTAGTTGGTCAGCGGGTAGCGACCGGCGATGCCGCCGTCCTCCACCTGCGGCGAGGGGCCGACGTTGCCCCAGACGTCGCTGGCCGCGCCCGCGAGCTGGGGCAAGGCGAGCACGAGTAGCACCGCGAGGAGAAGGGCCGGGATCAGGACCCGGCCCAGGCGCTCCCTCTTCGCCAAGACCCTCATGCGCTCGCCGCCTTCGGCGTGGTGTCGAGCGCGGCCAGCAGCTCGGGGAAGACGAGGTCGAACTGCACCTCGCCGACGCGGCCGTCGAGATCCCGCATCAGGCAGAGGCCCTGGCGGTATTCGGTCAGCCGCGAGCGCAGCGTCGGGTCCTCGGGGTCGAGGCCCAACATCCGCAGCGCGCGTTCGGCCTCGAGCAGCGAGTCCTGCCCGAAGATGAAGAAGACCCCGACCAGCTCGGAGAGGTCGCCAAGGTCCGCGAGCCGCTGGGTCGCCAGCAGGATCGTCGCGTTCATCGAGCGGGCGAGCCGCATCAGCCGGTTCAGCAGCAGCCGGCCCTGCGTCGACGCCAGGAGAAACCACGCCTCGTCCAGCAGCACGATCTTGTGTCGTTGGCGGTTGCTGCTGACGAGGCGCAGAGCTTTTGCCGCGACCAGAGCGAGCGTCGCCACGGAGACGCGCTCGGCGCGGGTGTAGGTCTCGCGGGAGGCACCGGGGTCGGGCAAGGTGAGCCCCGGCGTGCGGATCGTGATTACCGACCGCTCGCCGGCCATCACGCGGCCTCCCCGATCGGCGCAAAGCCCAGGCGCGCCAATCCGAAGTCCGACAGAACCTCAAGCGCCTCGCCGGCCTCGCGGGCGGCGGCGGAGTCGC
>DATNGU010000027.1:0-5378 GCA_035605775.1 Solirubrobacterales bacterium
CGAGCCGGCCGTAGAGGGCGCTTGACTCCGCGAAACAAACACGCACCCAGACCGGACCTCTCGGTGCAGGGCCACCGGCCCTCCCGCTATCGTCCGAGCGTGGCGAAGGGCGAGCAGGCAGACGGGGATTCTGCGCCCGGCCTTGCCCGTTTGCCGCCGGGACGCCACGGGCTGAGCCGCGAGTTCGTCACCCGCAACCAGCGCGACCGGCTCACGGCCGGGATGATCGCGGCGGTCGCCGAGCACGGCTACCACGAGGCGACGATCACCCAGATCACGGCGGCAGCCGGCGTTTCGCGGCGCACCTTCTACGGCTATTTCTCCTCCAAGGAGGAGTGCTTCTTCGACACCTTCGAGCAGGTCGTGACCCACCTCGAGGGGGCGATGGCGACGGCTGTCGAGGGCGAGGACGTGTGGCCCGAGCGGGTTCGTGCCCAGCTCGGAGCCCTGCTGGAGGCCTTCGCCGCCAACCCCGACCTGGCGCGTTTCATGTTGATCGCGCCGCCCAACGCGGGCGGTGAGGTCGCCGATCGCTACCGGACGTTTCTGGAGCACCTCTTCGCGATCCTCGCCGAGGCAAAGCCTCCTTTGCCAGCCACCCGCGAGCCTTCCAGGGCCGTCACCGACGGCCTCGTCGGAGGGGTCGCCGGCCTGATCGTGCGCGAGGTCAAAGCGGGGGAGGGGAAGCAGCTCACAGAGCTTCTCCCAGACCTTCTCGAGCTGCTCCTCACGCCGTACTTCGGGCGCGAGGAAGCGGTGCAGCTGGCACACCGCAGCTCTTCCTAGCCGCCGCCCCGTCAGCTCAGGCCCAGCGCCCGTTCAAGTCACGCGGTTTCTGCATGTTTTCTGCAGATTTGCAGGCTATATGCGCGCATAGACACGCCTTGAAAACGTCAGAGCTTGCATTTAGATACTTGATCCTCTAGGCTGCGCAAACCCGCCAGGGAGCGGGAAGCACCAAGGGAAACCGAGCCCAGGGAGGAGCCGCAAAGGGAAGCGGCCGGCAGAGGCTCAGGGACAAGGAGAGAGCTACGTGAGAAGCCACGCGAAGGCAGCGACCGCGGGATCGACCAAGCGCCAGGCCAAGGGTCTCGGCCGCTTCTTCCGTGGAGCCTTTGCGACCCGTGGCGCCTCGCCCCATTCCAAAGGGAGCAGTGCGCCCGCGGCGGGGTTCCTCGCCGCCGCGCTCGCCTCGCTTCTCCTCTTTGCGCTCGCAGCAGCACCGGCCTTCGCCGCCGAACCCGAATTCGAATTCGTCAAGGCATTCGGCCCCGACGGCACGAACGCGAGCGGGTTCACCGGCGGCGGCTCTGTCGCCATCGACCAGACGGCGGACGTCGCCTACGTCCTCGACACCGAAGCGCACGCCCTGTTCAAGTTCGACCTCGAAGGCAACCCGGTCGACTTCGGCGGCTCTGGCCCCAACATCTCCGGCAACGAACTGTCGGGTCTATCGGTCGACGGCTTTCCCTCTTCACGCCAGGTGGCGGTCGATTCCGAGAGCCACATCATCTACCTGACGGCGGGGGAAGTGAGTGGAGAAGCCAAGGCTTTGCAGGCATTTCAAGCCAACGGCGAACCATCGCTGTTCACCGCCGGCCCCGGTGCAGGTACCAACGAAATCACCGGCTTTCCCAACCTTCGCGGAGTCGCTGTCGACTCGAGTGGAAACATCTATGTATCGGGCACGGAAGAGCGCGTCACGGTCTACTCCCCAACGGGAGCGGTGCTCTTACCGTTCGTTGGAAGCGCTGACGGGATCCAGCGGCCATTGGGTCCAACCAACGTTGCAGTGGACGGCAATGGCGTGTTGTACGTCCGGGACTCCGGACACATAGCGCGCTGGTCACCCTCCGAATACCCGATCACCGCAGCGACGAGCTATACGATCTCGCCCCAGGCCGTAGACCCGAACAATTCGCTCAGCATCGCGGTCGACCCGGCGACCAACGACGTCTACGTCGCCGAGCAAAGCCCGGCGAAGATCGCCGTCTATGACGAAGACGGTGCGCTGCTGAGCAGCTTCGGCGGCCCGGGCGAAGAAGGGCAGCTGGATGGCTTGCCCGTGGGCATCGCGGTCGAGGCTGGAGGCCAAGAACGGGCCTTCGTCTCCGAGCGGCCCGAAAGCGGCCTGCGGCAGGTGAAGGTCTTCAAACGGATCGAATCCGAGCCCTCGATCGACTCGACGTCGGTCAGCGACGTGAGCGCCGAATCGGCGACCCTGCGGGCACGGATCAACCCGCGCAAAGCGGCGACCACCTACCGCTTCGAGTACGGCCTCGGCGACTGTGAGATCAGCGCCTGCACGAGTGTGCCTCTGGGAGGGGCGGGGATCGGCGACGGCCACAAGCTCGTCGGGGTAGCGGAGGAAATCGTCGGACTGCAGGCGGCCACCACCTACCACTTCCGTGTCATCGCCCAGAACTCCTTCGAAACGGTCGAGGGCCCCGATCGCACCTTCACCACCCAGGTCAGCGGCCTCGGCTTCGAGCTCGCCGACGACCGCGCCTGGGAGATGGTCTCACCGGTGACGAAGTTCGCCGGCAACATCCGCATTCGCAGCGTGGCCGTGCTCCAGGCCGCGGCCAACGGCGAGGGCGTCGCCTACCCAAGCATCGGCTCGCTCGAAGGAGAGCCCGAGGGCAGTCGATCCCCAGAAGAGTCGACCAACCTCGCCCGGCGCGGCGCGGGCGGCTGGCAATCCAAAGACATCACCCCGCCGCATACCAAAGTGACCGGGGTGCAGGCCCGTAGCGAGCTCCGCCTCTTCAGCCCGAACCTGGCGCAGGCGCTGGTCGAGCCCTACGACAGCACCCTGCTCTCCCTGAAGGCCTCTGAACGGACGATCTACCTGCGCGAGAACGCCGAACCCGCCACATACACCCCGTTGGTAACCGGCAAGGAAGGCTTCGCCAACGTGCCCCCCGGCACCGTCTTCGCCGAAGACCTGGGAACGGGCACGCCGCCGCTGGAAACGCTGGGCGCCAACTCGGCGCTTACCCACCCCGTTTTCCTCTCCCGCCAGGCCGGCCTCTCGCCGGGCGCCCCTCCCAACTCCCTCTACATGTGGAGCGACGGACAGCTGCAGCTGATCAACCAGCTGCCGCTCGGCGAAGGGGGCGGGACGATCGAAGCGCGGCTCGGCTCGGATCGGGGCTCGGAGCGCCACGCGGTCTCCGAAGACGGCTCGCGGGTGTTTTGGAGCGCGGGCGGTCTCGATGGTTATTCGGGCGCCGGCATTTCAATCACTGGCCTCTACGCGCGTGACACCAAAGGTGAAGAGAGCGTGCGGCTCGATGTCGCCCGGCCGGATGCAAGCGGCGCCGGAGAAGCCCACCCGGCCTTCCACGGCGCCAGCACCGACGGCTCGGTCGTCTTCTTCACCGACTCCCAGCAGCTGACCGCGGACGCAAGCCCTGGGGACCGCGACCTCTATCGCTGCGTCGTCTCCTTCGAGGAAGCCACAGCCGGTTGCTCGAGCCTGACCGACATCAGCGCTCCCTTGGCGGGCTCGGGGGAAAGTGGCAGGGCCCAGGAGATGACTCCGGCGATCAGCGAGGACGGCACCCACGTCTACTTCGTCGCCAGGGGCGAGCTCGACACGGTGCCCAACGGCGCGGGCGAAAGCGCCACCTCGGGCGAGCCAAACCTCTATCTCTGGCAACAGGGCGAGGGCGTGCGATTCATCGCGACGCTCTCAGAGGAAGACGAAGGGGATTGGGGTAAGCAAGGGAGCGGCGTAGTCGGATATGCATCCTGGATTGCCGCCGCCGCCTCACCGGACGGGCGCTACTTCTCCTTCATGTCGGAGCGCAGCCTGAGCGGCTACGACAATCGCGACGCGATCAGCGGCGAGCGGGTCCAGGAGGTCTACCGCTATGACGCGCTGGCCGACCAGGTGGAGTGCGTCTCATGCAATCCGTCGGGCGCCAGTCCCGCCAGCCAGCAGGGCTCCGAGAAAAGCACCTCGACCGATCCACACAGCCTCTGGCAAGGCCAGCGGCTCGCGGCGACCCTGCCCGAGGCGTTGCAGACCATAGCTGCCGGTGGCGGCTCGCTCTACCGCCCTCGGGCCGTATTCGACAGCGGTCGCATCTTCTTCAACGCCTTCGATTCCCTGGTCCCCGCCGACTCAAACGGCCAGTGGGACGTTTACCAGTACGAGCCGACCGGGGTGGGGGACTGCTCCTCCTCCTCGGGCGGGGGATCGGTCTCCCGCTCGGCGGGTGGCTGCGTATCGCTGATCTCCTCGGGCACCGCGGAAAAAGAAGCGGCCTTCCTCGACGCCAGCGCCACGGGCGATGACGCCTTCTTCATCACCCCCGCCCAGCTCTCGGTCACCGACGAAGACCAGGAGACCGACGTCTATGACGCCCGCGTCGACGGAGTGCCGGCGAAGCTCACCCCAAACCCCGAATGCCTCGGCGAAGCCTGCCAGCCGGCGGTCAACCCACCCAATGACCCGACCCCGGCCAGCGCCGGCTTCAAAGGCCAGGGCAACCGCAAGTCGAGCCCGCGCAAACGCTGCGCCAAGGGCAAGCGCCAGGTCAGGCGAGGCGGCAAGACGCGCTGCGTGGCCCAAAAGCAGCACAAGCGAAAGGCCAAGGCGAAGCGAGCAGCCAACAAGAGCGGGAGGGCGAGTCGATGAGAAAGGAAGCGAAGCGCCCCCGCACCGCACCTGACTCGACCAAGGAGAACCGCCCGATGCCCAAGCGCCTCGCAAGCCTCGCCGCCGTCATCGCTGCGGCGACCCTTCTCTTCACCCTCTTGCCCGCCGCTTCGGCCTCGGCCGAGTCTCCCTGGTGGCAGGTCCTGACCGGCGCCCGGCCGACCAACATGTGGGAACCGTCCTCTGACACCGAGGTGCAGGAACTGAAAACCGAATTGTTCGCCGGCCTCATCTTCGCCGCCAAGATCGAAGTCGGCAGCGAAGTGATCGGCTGCCTCGGCGCCGGTGAAGTCAAATTCCTCGGCATAACGGCGGACAGCGTGTGCGAAGGAGCGACTTCCTTTCCGGCCGATGAAACGGCTGCGGAGCTGCAGGCGACGCTCGAAGCAACCTACGGCGGCAGCGTCGAAGTCAGCGGCGGTCCGGTCGGCGGCGTCCCATTCGAAGTAAGGACTCCGGGCAGATGGGTGCCGCCGGTGAGGTTGTCGCTTTTCAAATTTGGATCGTTCGACCTCGGCACCGCCAGCACGAAACTCCTCACCAAAGACAGCGGCAATCTCATCATCACGATCACCAACCTCGGCGACGCGCCCGTCGACGCCACCGAGACCCCGGTCACGATCGTCGACGAGCTGCCCGAGGGTGTAGTCGCCTGGGGGACCGAAGCCTTCGGCGGCGTCCAGGGCAAAGCGGGCCCTGTCGATTGCTC
>DATNGU010000028.1:0-8481 GCA_035605775.1 Solirubrobacterales bacterium
CCTTGCTCAGCTTCGAGAGCTCTTCCCAATCGCTGCCGAACACGTAGGTGGCATTGCCGTAGTAGAGACTCTCCATCACGTAGACCTCGCCATAGCCAAAGGCGAGATAGCCGGAGAAACCAGCCCGGCCGACAGCGACGACATCGGGCTGGAACTCCTGCGTCAACACTTTCAACCGGCGGGTAGCAACTGGCCCCTTTCTCTCGCCCATCGCATCGATCAGCGGCTTCACATGGGTTTGTAGCTGAGGCCAGGGCATCTCTCCAGGCGGTAGGAGCTCCCAGTTCAACTGTCTCGTCTCGACCCGAACGTAGTGCCCGAGATCCTCGGTGAGAACCGCTGCCTCGCCGAAGAGCTCGCGAAAAAGGTTGATTCGATGGAGGAGCGCTACTTCGTTTGAGGCGACGAAGTCAAGTGGGTCAACGGTAAGCAGTGGGATGCCGCCGGGGTCGCGCTGAACCTCCAGTTCGACGGCGGGGGCCTCAATTCTGGTCCGGGGATAGCGCTGGTAAGGCTGGTAGCAGGTGTCGGACATCCAGGTCCCGTCCCAAAGCTGCCATTCCCAATTGATCTCGCGGTAAGCCGTTTCCATCGGTCTGTCGCGGTGGACTTTCCAGTCGCCCTCCGCATTAAAGGTGCTGGCCGGGCCGATGGCAGTGGGGAGCAGCCGCTCGCCGGGCTCGGGCTCAGCCGCAAAGCCGGCAGCAAGCAGATCCTCGCGGTGTTCGACGAGGTCGGTGAGTCCGATCACCACCGGCTCACCCGGCGTGACGTAATCGAAGTGACGCTTCAGGCTACGAAGGCGGGTGCGTCCGACTAGGACCATATGGAAACCTTATCCAGCGTGAAAGATGCCCGGATTACTCGGAGATAAGTCAGAGGGGTTTACCTGAACGTCAGCGCCACTCTGCACACGACGAATTAGCCAAGCGCGCTGGCTGCCCCGGCGACCAGGCTAAGGAGTAGCGTCCGCAATGGTGACCTACAGCGTTAAGGAGATCTACCGGACCCTCCAAGGCGAGGGGGCTAATACCGGTCGCGCCGCTGTGCTTTGCCGATTCGCTGGCTGCAATCTTTGGACTGGACGAGAGGCCGACCGCTCTTCGGCCGTCTGCCGGTTCTGCGATACCGACTTCTTCGGCACGGACGGGCCAGGCGGGGGCAAATTCCCCAACGCCGAGGCTCTTGCCAGCCAGATTGCCGGAACCTGGGGAGCCGACCGCCAATTGAGGCTCGTCATCTGCACCGGCGGGGAGCCACTGCTGCAGCTGGACGAGGCGTTGATTGGCGCACTCCATGCTCACGATTTCCAAATAGCGGTAGAGACCAACGGAACGCTGGAGACCCCCATGGGCATCGACTGGCTCTGCGTGTCGCCGAAGGCAGGGGCACCATTACGCCTGCGTGCCGGAGATGAGCTGAAGCTGGTGTTCCCCCAGGAAGGCCTTGACCCCAAAGATCTCGCCAAACTCGACTTCGATCATTTCTTTCTTCAGCCAATGGATGGGCCCAACCTAAGAGAGCATCAAAGAGAATCTACGCAGTACTGCATCCAGCATCCTCCCTGGAGGCTTTCACTCCAAACCCACAAGGTTGTTGGGATACCGTGAGCGAGCGATTCGACCTCGCTCGCGAGCTCCGCTTCGAGTCCGCGCACTTCCTTCCGAATGCCCCAGAGGGCCATAAGTGCCGACGCATGCACGGGCACTCCTTCGTGGCAGAGGTTTGGGTCACCGGCGAACTCAACAAAACAACCGGCTGGGTGATCGACTTCGCCGAGCTTGATCGACACCTCAATCCAATCCGACAGGAACTTGATCATCAACTGCTCAACGAGGTGCCGGGCCTCGACAACCCCACGAGCGAGGAACTGGCGCGTTGGTTGTGGCGCCGTTGCGGGGCCGTATTGCCATCGGGTATCAAGCCCACGCGAATCGTCGTTCGAGAGACCTGCGAGTCGGCAGTCAGCTACCTGGGTGCCGACTCCCAGTCCCCCTAGCCGCTCTTTAGTCCCTCCTATATCGCCTCTATACTGGCCTTATGGCCAGCGTCGCTGACACCCAGGAGCTTCGCGCGGTCCTCGACCGCTTCGTCGGTGCTCATGTCGCGCATCAGCAGGCTGTGATCTCGGCCCGAATCTCTGAGGATGATCAAGGCGCCGTCATCTCGGTCAAGGTTGAACCGGGTCATCAGGTCGAGTTGCCCGTCGTGTTTGAGGAGATGCGTGTCCTCCAAGGCGAGCGCGAGCCTGGATATGTCGCCGCCGGTCCATTGACGCTGAGATAGCGGTTGCGTCGCTTCGGGCCGGGCTCGTGGGTCGGGCTCTATAAGCAACGAGGTTTCGCAGGATCCTTCGGCTTACCGGTCAAGGACCGCGAGACTGGCGAGTTGATGCTGCTCACGGCCGCGCACGTGATCGGGGGGCTTTTCCCGTGGCCCACCAAAGAGACCAGCGTTGTCGGCTACGGTGATCTGGGAGATGGCCAGCCCCACGAAACGCTGACCACGCCGGTTCCCGCGGTCAGCTCCGACCTCGGCCGCTTGGCGCGAAGCGTCCCGCCCAGTCTCTCTCAAAGATGCTCAATCGATGCCGCGATCGCGCGCGTTAGCAGCGACCGTGAGCTCCGCAACCATCTCAACGAGGAGCCGATCCTAGGCGTGCGAGACATTAGTGACATCCTCGATACGGACATTCCGGTCGAAATGTTCGGGGCTTGCAGTAACCGTCGTCAGGGGATTCTCAACACGGCGCCAGTTACCGAGCGGCTGCGCTTAGGCACGACCGAACATCGTGTCTTCTACGAGCGGGCCTGTCTCGTTCGATCGAATGACGATGAGCCAATGGCAATTCCAGGCGACTCTGGCAGCGTATTGATCGATGACAACCACCATGCTGTCGCAATGATCGTCGGTGCGATCCATGATGGCGACATCATTGGAGCCGCTGTCGCAACGCCGCTCGCGCCAGCCCTTGACGCACTCGGAGTCGAGATCTATCCGGGTGAGATGGCGGTCAAGACGGACCGCGTGGCGCCTGTGGGCAGCTGAGGCTCTACTGACTCGGGCTTGGTCGGTGGCCGAGGAGGAGAGCCCCAACATCTAATGCGCCAGGAATGTTCGACCCAAGCATTCCGCAGCCCGCGACAATGCACGAGGCAAGACCGATGTCACTAGCGCATAGGTGCAGGCCCCCAAGGGCTACCCCCGCATCGCGCCATACGAGTGACCCTCCGGCCGGATACCTATTTAGCGTGCGCGCGAATTCAGCCACAGTAAAGATGGCGGTATAGCCACCCACGAGATCGAAGCCCCGGGCTTCGAAATCCTCGCTGATCGCATCAAACGCTTCAGCTCCAGAATCAAACGCATGCAGCTCGCAACGCAATGGGTCGAAGCGCCACCAACCCGCGTCTAACCCTGGGATTTTGGTCGTCAGGACGTGTAGCTCAATCGGATTGCATGCTCCGGCAGAAGGCAATGCCCGCGTTTCCTTATGTCCGCCCGGCACCTCGTACCAATCGCGCACGCGACCCCCCCGTACGAGTACCGTCGCCACCTCAGAAAGAGTGGGAGGCGCTAAGCAGCGCTCGGATACACGCTGATCCAGAACATCGCTGAGCGCTCGGCTCTGTGGAAGGACGAGTCCGCCCAAGCACACGCCCGAAGCCTCAGACGATGCGCCCCTCCAATTGTCAGCTTCGCCGTTCGCTCGCGGACTGATCCCTTCGGCCTCAGCCAAGCCCCCACGCAATGCAGCCGTCTCGGCGCCGAACCCAAGGGGCTGCTCCTCCATCAGCACACCGCAAAGTTGTCTGAGCTGGCTGGCCACTTTGGGATCGAGCCTCCAAGTCTCACCTTGATCATTGCTGAGCAGCTCAAGGCCATCCTCGATACGAATAGTGAAAGGCATATCGCTCACCGCCCCAGAGCCTCCAGCGTTTCGGATCGCTTGATACAGCCTGGACACAGGCCGCACGCCCACTCCGAGCGATGGCACGAATGGGTAAAGCCAAGCAGGCCGTTTGGCACCTCCACCTCACGAAGCAACGACTCGGTCGTTTTAGACAGAGCGGGCGCACTAACCGCAAGCTCTCCCTCCTGCATCGAAATCAACCTGTTCATTCGCTCATAGAACGCTGTAGTTCCGTCCACATGGGCGTCGTCACCGTGTACTGAACCGACGATCAGTTCCTTACACCCCCGTGGCAACGCCCATGCGCCAGCCAGAGTGATCAGCAGTTGATTCCGAAACGGCCACCACTCAATCACCGGTGCTACAGGGTCAGGATCCCGCCCGGCAAGCAGCCCCGAGCCGACCTTGGAGCAATCGCAATGCAGTACTTCGTGCCCTATTCCGAGCTCCGTGCTGATCGCCGCCGCAGCCCGTACCTCGCCCGGGGCAGACACTTGACCATAGTCGATCGTTAATGCTCGCTCCGGCCTTAACAAGACCGCCAGAGCGGTCGAGTCCAGCCCCCCGGAGAAGAGCAGCAACCGGTCTCTACCCGACGACCGAGGCACCCATACTGGCCCAGAGGGCCTGGTAGACAGCAGAGGAGAGATCTTCGCGGATGACAACACCAGTTCCGCTCAGCATCTTCATTGCCTCAAGGTCAAGCTGCTGAGAAAGTCCGATTACCGGGATGTCAAATTTGCGAGCCCAGCCCACCTCGAACATGGTCCCTGGGTCGCAGTAATCGAGCAGCGCCAGCATGGCAGTGCAGTCCTCCAGACCAGCGATGTCTTGGGCAGCGATGTCGTGGCCACGACCTACGTCGTGCAAAGGCGAAAAGACGAAGCCACCCAGGCTCCGCATGCTCTCGTTGACCAACTCGATCAGCCAGCGCTCGGCGACGTTGAAGAAAGGGCCGGCGAGGTAGACCCGACCCTGCCGCGGAGCAAGCTCGGATGAAGGTGAGATTTTGAAAGCCTCTGCTGGCAAGTTAAGGCGCTGGCTTTTACACCAGTGCGCCGCAGCCATCGAGCCGGCTCGGGCCGCCTCCACGGGATCGGCTTCTTCCTTCCCCCATGCCCAGGCAAACCCCGCAGCGAACACGTCACCGGATCCAATCGGCCAGACCTCGGGGGTCGGGTGGGGACCAATCCACTCCTGAGCGTCGCCGGTAGTAACCAACGCGCCCCGAGCACCCGCCTTGGTGATGAGCACCTCTGCAGCACTCCCCGCCAAGAGCTGTTGCGCCGCCTCCTCTAGGCTGCGCGAGCCACCAGCGAGGGCCTGCGTCTCGGCCGCGTTCGCCACGAGTGCAAGGTGGTCCGCCTCGACCGGACCAAGCGACAAGGGAGTGAGATCCTGAGGCTGCTGGGGATCGAACACGAGTCGTCTGGCTCTGGCACGCACGCGGGTCTCGAGCATGCCGAAAGCAAGTGCCACATCGGCGTCGGCCTCGATCTCACCGCTAATCGTGGCCCGAGCTCCCGAGACAATTGGCGCCGAGAGCGGCGTCGCGTAGATAAACCTGACCGGCTCGCTGCGCTCAACAACACGTAACGGAACCCCTCCGCCCTGCGCCAGAGTTTCTGCGTCGGACAGCGTGTCGTCATCAACGGCAGTGATCAACTCAAGTTCATCGGCCACAACCGATCGCAGAACCGCAGCCGCCCGCTGTCCTGAGCCAATCAGATCTATGCTGGCCGGGTCACGACAGATCTCCTCGTAGGTGCCGCCGAGGACAATCACACAGGTTCGATGTGTACTTCGACGTCGCCGCCGGTAATGTTCTTAATGGTCGCTCGGAACTGGACCTGCTGCTGAATGCAGCGTAGAAGTTCGCGCACTTTTCGCGTGACCGCACCGAGCACCCGTTCATCGGGCAGCACGACCACTAGGGCTCGTGGGTCGCTGTGCAACTCGATTCGCAGCACGTCGCCCTCTTCGACATCTTTGACCACTGCCGGATCGACAGAGGAAAGAAAAGCATCGAAGTTGATCGAAGCACAGTCGAGGCCACTGTCTCCGCCGAAACCGCCTCCCGAACTTGATCCTGAGCCACCGCTCATTGACTCAGAGTAGCGGCGCGTCCGGCTGTGTACCCAAGAGGAGACCCGAGGCTCTCCCTAAGAAGCTGAGGTCCTGCCAGATCCGAGCGTCCAGCGCGGCACAGGAAACTTCGCCTAGCCGAGCTACCTCGGTAAATGCATTCTCGAACGCACTGTAGTGATGAGGGAGCTTCCAGTCGGGCAGGAAAAAGCCGGCTGCGAGGCCAGCACGCCGAATGTGAACATCGATGATTGCAACGTCTTCGACCCCGGCCCAGTTGCGAGCGATCCAAGAAGCGGTCTTCGGTCCCACACCCGGCACAGCTAGCAACCAGTCCCTTAGATCCTGGCTCTTTTCAGGCGCCGGATACTGGGCGAGGAAATGAAGGGCGTCAGAAACTCGGGTGGCCCTCTGACGAGGAAAGCGATAGTGAACAGGCTCGTCTCGACCACTGAGACACAGCGGCCTTTCGAGGACAGACTGCACCTGCGAGGCCGTCGGTGGCCTTTTGACGCAAAGCAGGCCCTCTCGTCGCAGCTGCTCGAATGCTGCAAGCCCGATCTCAGCGGGTAGCCCATAGCCACCGAGAACGCAAGCTACCGTCTCCTCGGCAAGAGAGTGTCCGAGCCTATGATCAGAGGATGGCGGACGCAAGCGCGTCTGCTCAATCCAATACGCAGCACTGCCAAGCTCGTGGGGCTCGCCCCAGCGAAATCTGATCGTCTTCCCGGCGACGCCAAGACGGACAATCTCCACCTCCGCCCCCATGGGGGAGATCCTAGACGGGATCCGATCCGCTTGACCGAGCGATACTCGGTTGCATGCGGCGCGCTGGCCCTATCGGATCACCTCCGAACCGCCTCAAAGCTCTGACCCACAGCATGCGTATATCGCGCCAGCATGGTCTCCACTCGGTGCCCCGCGATCTCGGCTAGATCGGCGTCGTTCACGCCCGCCGCTCGAAGATGGGTGACGTAGCTGTGGCGGCACTCGTGGGGTCGGATGTCTAGGCCGGAGGCTTTCTGGGCGGGTTTCCAGAGGTCGCGGTAGAAGGTGCGCTCGCGCCAGAGGCGACCTCGTGGCGTCGTGAAGAGGAAATCGCAGTCCGGGCCGTTGAGACGGATCTGGGCTTCAAGCATCCAGGCTAGGGTCGCCGGAACCGGGACGACGCGGCCAGCGTCGGGCTCGCCATGGTCGGTCTTCGTTCCTTGAGAATCTTGCCCTCGTGAGCAGTGCGGCGGACTTGAAGCGTCTCACCGTCGAAGTCCTCGCGGCGCAACGGGAGCACCTCTCCCAGCCTCAGGC
The DNA here is from genome assembly GCA_035605775.1 of Solirubrobacterales bacterium. Taxonomy (GTDB): domain Bacteria; phylum Actinomycetota; class Thermoleophilia; order Solirubrobacterales; family 70-9; genus VRUE01. The sequence continues at coordinate 7,304 of DATNGU010000028.1, forward strand.
CGGTGTCGGTGAAGACGCGGACCATTGCCTCGTAGCGTCCGGCCGCTTTGGCGAAGCGGTGCATCTCCTCGAACGTGAAGACGCGGATGGGGCGAGGCTTCTTTCTTGCCCTTGGGTCGTTGGCGCGGATACGGATGCCCTTGAAGGGGTTGAGGTCGCAGACTTCGTCGGTGATCGCGTCCTCGGCCATTGCCGAGAGTGCGCGGAGGATGCCGACAGCGCGGGTGGTGGCGCGACCTTCGTTCCTCAGCATGTAATCGACCAGGGCAAGGGTGTGGCGGCGACGTAACTCATGCAGCGGCCAGTCCTTGAGCGGGATGCCCTCTACCTCAGCGTCTAGGACTCGGCTGATTCGGTGGTCGTACGTGGCGTCGGTGCGTTCCGCTCGTGGGTGGCGTTCGGTCCAGGTGGCGGCGCAGTCGCCGAGGGTATCGGGGCGGTCACTGATCCCTTATGCCTCATCAATCGCACGCTGAGCATCCGCTTTGCGGACGAAGGTGCCCTTGCCCCTGTTCCAGGTCGGCTTGGCTAAACGACGCTTGCATTCCGCTCCACAAAAGGAAAAGGCCGGCACTTGCCGGCACTCCTCCCCATGCGCCCGACGAGAATCGAACTCGCGACCTTCGGCTTGAAAGACCGACGCTCTTTGGTCCCCGTGAAGGGACCGTTGACCACTGAGCTACGGGCGCCCTGCCGGTTAACTTTATCGGCGTGAACCTCTTCGAGCATTCTTCCCGCGCATGGATCTAGGCCTGGAGGGCCGAGTCGCCCTGGTCATGGGCGCCAGCCGCGGGATCGGCTACGCGATCGCCGCCACGCTTGCACGCGAAGGGGCGCGGGTGGCGATCGGCAGCCGCACGCGCGAGCAGATCGAGGCGGCGGCCGCGGCGATCGGGTCGGGAGCCCTCCCCTTCGTCGCCGACGCGACCGACCTCGACCGGCTCGCCGAGCTTCCCGCCGAGGTGACAACGCGGCTCGGCCCAATCGACATCCTCGTCGCCAACAGCGGTGGCCCGCCGCTCGGCGGGGCCCTCGACCACGAGCGCGAGGAGTGGGAGCGGGCCTACCGCTCGCTCGTCCTCGCGCCGCGGGTCCTCGCCGGCGCCGTCGTCCCCGGTATGCGCGAGCGCGGCTGGGGGCGGATCGTCAACGTCGGCTCCACCTCGACCCGCGAGCCG
>DATNGU010000029.1:0-4719 GCA_035605775.1 Solirubrobacterales bacterium
CGACGCGGTTGATCGGGTATGACACCGCCGAGCCGGACGGCGTGCTGGAAGCGGCGGGGTTTGTCGAGGGATGGTTGGAAGCACGCGGCATCGAGGTTGCTACCGACGAGATTCGTGGACTACCCGTGCTACGCGGGGAAGTTGGGCCCGCCGACGCGCCAACGGTGGTCCTGCACGGGCACCTCGACGTCGTGCCCGGGCGGCCCGGCCAGTTCGATCCCGTGCTCGACGGCGATCGGCTCTACGGTCGCGGCGCCTACGACATGAAGGGGGCACTGGCGGCGATGCTGATGACCATCGCCGCCATGCGCGAGCAGGATCAGGTGCGGGTGCGGCTGGGTATCGTTGGCGATGAGGAGTCCGAGGAGGAGGCCGAACGGGGTAGCGACCGGCTCGTGGACGGCGGCTTCATCGGCGACTTCGCGATCACCGGCGAGCCGACCGACCTGCAGATCGGGGTCGAGGCAAAGGGGGTGCTGGCGCTGCGGCTGGAGGTGAGCGGGGTTGCCGCGCACGGTGCCACGCCCTGGTTGGGCGATAACGCCGTGCTCAAGGCGCATGATGTTTTCCGCAGTATCGAGTCGCTACCGTTTGCCCGGCACAGCTCGGAGCTGTTCGACCGCCCCTCGATCAACCTCGGCAGGATCCTGGGCGGCGACGCGCTCAACAAGGTGCCCGACCGATGCGCGATCGACGTCGACATCCGCTACTTGCCCGACCAGGACCCGGCGACGGTTCTGGAGCAGATTCGTGGCCTCCCCGACGCCGACGTGACTTCGCTGTTCACACGTCCACCCGCCGTCGTCGACCGCAACTCGCCCTTCGTGCGCGGCCTGCGCGAGGCGGCCTCGGCGCACCACGACGGAGAGCCGATGAGCGTTGGCCGGGACGGCGCCTCCGATGCCGTCTCCTTCCTGCGGGTAGGGGTACCGGCGGTCGAGTTCGGCCCGGTCGGCGAAGGTCACCACGGACCTGCCGAGTGGGTCTCGGTCTCTTCGCTGCATGTCTATCGCCAAACGCTGGAGGCGTTCCTGCGCGCGATTCCGGATCGGCTCGAGAGCTGACCGCGCCGCGATGATCGAGTCCTTCAAGAAGCCACCGCTGTCGGGGGACCACGAGCCGCCGCCGAAGCCCAAACGCTACTGGTGGCGCTTCACCTTGGCCTCGGTCGTGATCGTCGCCGTCACCGGGGCGGCGACGGCGGCCAGCATCCTCCTCTACGTCGGCAGCATCGCCAACGCGCTGTCCCACAACAACGTGCTGCAGAACAAAGTCGAGCGCTTCCTTTCCCAGACGCATGGGGGCGAACCGGAGAACATCCTCATCATCGGCTCCGACAAGCGGGCCAGCGAACCCGAAGACCCCGGGCGCTCCGATACGACGCTCCTGCTTCGGCTCGATCCCGACCAGAACGCGATCGCGCTGATGTCGATCCCGCGCGACCTCAAGGTCGAAATCCCCGGCTACGGGACCGACAAGTTCAACGCCGCCTTTGCCTACGGCGGGCCGAAACTGACCCTGCAGGTGGTGAAGGAACTGACCGGCCTGCCGATCAACCACGTGGTCAACGTCGACTATCTCGGCTTCGTCCGCGCGGTGGACGCGATCGATTGCGTCTACGTCGATGTCGACCGCCGCTACTTCCATTCCAACGAAGGGGGGGCGGCGCCGGAACAGTACGCCGAAATCAACATCCAGCCCGGCTACCAGCTGCTCTGCGGCAAAAAAGCGCTGCAGTACGTGCGCTACCGCCATACGGACACCGACCTGGTCCGCGCCGCGCGCCAGCAGGATTTCCTCAGCGCTGCGCGCCAGCGAGTGCCGATAGACCAGCTGGTACTCGGCCGCAACGAGCTGATCGACATCTTCACCAGCTACACGACCTCCGACATCAGCGACACGGAGACGATGCTGCAGGTGCTGAAGCTGTTCGTCGCCTCGCGCAACGCGGCGATCAAAGAGGTCCACTTCCCGGCGGAACTGGGGTTGAGCTATGTCTACGCGTCACCGGAAGCGATCCAGGAAGCGGTCGACAAGTTCCTCGGCATCGAAGCGAGCGGCGGTCCGCGCGGATCTCTCGATGAGGGTGACGGCGAAGGGAACGCGAGCGGAGCGAAGCACAAAGGCAAGAAGAGTAAGAAGGGACGGCAACGGCCCAAGCCGAAGCCGCAGCTCGCGGCGCCGAAGCCACCGGGGAGCGATGGCCTGGTGCCGGCGGCCGAAGCTGGCGAGCTGGAGGCCAAGTCGGTGGCTCGCAAGGTCAGCCACGGCTTTCCAGTCTTCTACCCCGCGCGCCTCCCCTCGGGGGCTTTCTACGTCGAAAGCAACTCCTACCTCCACGTGCAGGATCCGCGCGTGTACCACTTCAAAGACACCGACAACAAGCGCCACGCGGCCTACCGGATGACGCTGGCGATGGAACTCCCCGACGGCACCCACTACTTCGGCGTGCAGGGGGTCAAGGGCTGGTCCGACCCACCAATCCTCTCCAACCCGAGCCTCGCCAAGACGATCCACGGGCGGGAGTACGACATCTACGTCGACGGCGACCGCGTCAAGATGGTCGCCTGGCGCCGCGGTGACAACGTCTACTGGATCTCAAACACGCTGTTGCAGTCGCTGACCAACGACCAGATGGTCGGCATGGCGCGGTCCGCACAGGTGATAATCCCGAACAAGAAGCCAAAGCCGGGGAGGGCGCAGAGATGACGGAGAGCAGAGAGCCGATCGGGGTTATCGGGGTGGGATGGGTCGGCCTGGTCACGGCAGCCTGCTTTGCCGAGCTGGGCCACCGGGTGGTGGCGCGCGACATCCTCGCCGAGAAGGTCGATGCCCTCTCGCGTGGGGAGACGACGATCCATGAGCCCGGGCTCGGTGAGCTGCTGACTCGCAATGCCGAGCGGCTCACGTTTACGACCGACATGGGGGAGCTGCTGGATGCCGCTCGCATTCTCTTTGTCTGCGTCGACACGCCCCCAACCCGTTCCGGCGATGCCGACCTCTCCCGCGTCCGCTCAGTGGTAAACGAGCTGGGCACCGGTGGCGATCATGTGCTGGTGATGAAGAGCACGGTGCCGGCTGGCACCGGCGACACGATCCGCCGCGACCTTCCCGGTGCGGCGTATGTCTCCTGCCCCGAGTTCCTCAAGGAGGGCTCGGCGGTCGAGGATTTCATGCACCCCGACCGGGTGGTGATCGGTGCTGATGCCGGCGACGAGCCCGGTGGTGACGCTGTCGCCACGATCTACGAGCCGCTGGGCGGCGAGATCGTCCGCACCGACGTCGCCAGCGCCGAGATGATCAAGCTCGCTTCGAACGCCTTCCTCGCGACCAAGATCTCCTTTGTCAATGAGATCGCCAACGTTTGCGAGGAGGTTGGCGCCGACGTCGGCGAGGTGGCCCGCGGCATGGGCCTCGACCAGCGCATCGGTCCCTCATTCCTGCGGGCGGGGATCGGCTACGGGGGCTCCTGTTTCCCCAAGGACGTCAGCGCGCTCAAGATGCTGGCCGGAAACACCGGCTACCACTTCCAGCTGCTTAACGCGGTGATCGAGGTCAACGAGCTGCAGAAGAGAAGGGTGGTCCAGAAGCTGCTCGGCCACCTCGGGTCGCTCGTTGGTCGGCGGGTGGCGTTGCTCGGACTCGCCTTCAAGCCGGACACCGACGACATGCGCGAGGCGTCGAGCCTGGTGCTGGCCGCGCGGTTGCAGGGAGAGGGGGCGGAGGTTGTCGCCTACGACCCCGTCGCCGCCGACGCGGCGCGCGACATGTTGGATGGGGTTGAGCTGAGTGACTCGGCCCTGGATGCGCTCGAGGGGGCCGATGCCGCGGTGCTGGTCACCGAGTGGCCGCAGTTCGCCGAGCTGGACTGGGCGGAGGCAGCGGGGCGAATGGCGCGGCCGCTGCTCGTCGATGGTCGTAACTTCCTCGACCCGGAGAGGCTGCGCAGCGTCGGCTTCGAGTACGAGGGCATAGGCAGGGCGACCGAAGAAACGCCATCCCCTGCTGCCACGGACTGAATGCAGGCAATCGTCTTAGTTGGTGGGGAGGGGACGCGGCTGAGGCCGTTGACCGAGACTGTGCCGAAGCCGGCGCTGACCCTGGTCGACCGACCGTTTCTCGCTTACATGATCGAGTGGCTTGCCCGGCACGGCGTCACGGAGGTCGTGCTCGCATGCGGATTTCTCCCGGACGTCCTCCGGGCTGCGCTCGCTGATGAGGAGGACCGGGCCGGGGCGAAGATTCGCTACGTCGCCGAGCCGCAGCCTCTGGGCACCGCCGGGGCGATCCGCTTTGCCGCCGATCAGCTGGGCGACACGCTGGAGGAGCGGTTCCTTGCCCTCAACGGCGACGTGCTCACCGACCTCGATCTAAGCGCGCTGTTGGGGGCCCACCAGGAACGGAAGGCCACGGCGACGATCGGCCTGCACCCGGTCGAGGACTCCTCGGCTTTTGGCCTGGTGAGCAGCGGCCGCGAGGGGGAGGTGCTCGAGTTCCGCGAGAAGACCGGCGAGCGGGCGCCCGGCGAGATCAACGCCGGCATGTACGTGCTGGAGCGCTCGGTGCTCGACCTGATCCCGCCCGGCGAGGAGGTCTCGATCGAGCGCGACGTCTTCCCTCGACTGGTCGGCGAGGGCCTGTACGGATTGCGGCTGGACGGCTACTGGATGGACATCGGCACGCCCAAGCGCTACCTGCAGGCAAGCTGGGACATCCTCG
>DATNGU010000030.1:0-3238 GCA_035605775.1 Solirubrobacterales bacterium
GAGGTCTCGCTCCGCCTCGGTGATCCGTTCGACGAAGTCCTGAAGCTCCTGTCCGGACTGGCCCTCTCGATCGAAGTCGAGCACGTGCATTCGCGGCACGCCGACGCCTGCCTTGAGCACCCAGTCCTGAACGACTCCACCGCCGACCCACACGATGACCAGCGGTAACTGCCTCGGCAGCAGCTTGTCCAGTGCTGCGAGGATCATCTCGGTGTACTCGTCATCGGCATCGAGGTCCTTGATCGCTCTCACGACCTCGGCCTTGGTCGGATTCGCCAGTGTCATTCAGCTTCGATCCTCCATTCGACCAGCCCGTCGACCGTTCGGCTGAAGTGGTCGCAGGTGTTGCACTCGAACCCGAGCTCGCGCACGGAGTCGCCGTACTCGGTGTATCCACCGGGCTCGAACACCGGGTCCCCATCGGCATCGACCTCCACCGACCCGTTGCAGGAGCCGATGTACTTGTCGAGTGAGCGGATCCCTGCGTATTCGACGTTGGTTCCACAGAAGCGACAGGCGAGGAATCTCCCCGCTGTGTCGGCATCGTTGAGGAGTGCCTGCTGCCCGAGGATCGTCACACGATCACCTTGATCGACAGGGCGGCCAGCTCCTCGTTCCGATCCTCCTCGGTCATCTCGAGAGCCACCCTGTTCATCCGGTTGGCGAGGTTGTCGATCAACCTCGACCGGGCGATGGCTGCCGTCTCCGCCTCGACACTGGCGGTGACGACGATGTTCACGACGACGTCGTGCGTCTCGTCGGGGAAGGTCAGGTCTTCCTCGTGCGCCAGCACGACCTTCTGCGGTCCCTCACCAACGTCGACGCCATACACGCCGCTGGTCGAGCCCTCCCAGTCGATCTGCCCGACGCCGCTGATGACGCCCTCCTCATGGGTCGGCTCGATGATGACCTTCGTGCCGATCTCGTACGCGCTCACAGGACTCGCATCTCCAACTGCTCCAGCTCATCGGGCGCCTCGTCGTCGCCATCCCACGTCAGCGTCTCGCTGATCGCAGTGATGAGCGCCTGTCGCGCCTCGTCCTCGGTGTCGGCCCTCACGACCGACTTGAAGTTGGCCTTGAACGACACCACGAACTCACCGGGAACCTCGAATGCCCCGCGGTAGAGCAACTGGCGCTCTCCCTCGAGCGTGATGACGTCACCGGCCCCGACGTGACTCTTGGTCACCTCGATCTCGTACACCGTGACCTGCTCGTCGGGGGCCTCGCTGTCCTCCTCGTTACGGATGACGGTGCCGTGACCCTCGATCATGGCCTCGGCTCCGTTGCTGAGCCTGACCTTCGTCCCGATCGGGACGATCTCGTCAGCGACTTGCTGCACGTCGTTCTCCTTCCAGATCCATCTCACTCAGCACGTCCCGAATCACTTGCGGGACCGTGCTCTCCACGAACACCTGATACGTGAACGGCAGGTGGCCGCATAGGACTTCTTCGAGGATCGAAGCCGACATCACCAGCTTCGCCGTCTCGCTTGAGGTGGGCTGCCGCGGGTCATCCGGAACCGCGGTCACCTCGATCGCCAGCATCATTCGTGTGGTCCCTCGTGGCCCTTCTCGCGCTCGCAGATCTGTCCGGCCATGAAGTCGCTCATGCACAGGACCTCGTAGCGCGGATACCAGCCGCCACCCGTGTCGCTGACACCTTCGAGCAGCATCTCGAACGCCTGCTCCTTCCCCTCCTCGGTCAGGGCGTAGCGGCCCTCCTCGTCCTTCGTGATCTGGTCTTCTTCCACGATCACGTCGTAGGAGAAGCGGACCACGTTCTCGGCGATGTTCATCGCGGCGCTGTCGCGGGCTGCCCGTTGAGCAGCGCCTCTTCCTGTGCGATCACGTCGGGATCCTCCTCGTCGTGGCCGTGGAACTCGAGCGTCTCGCGCAGCTCGTTGACTGCGGGAGCCAACTCGTTCGTGGCCCAGACGCGGACCACACGGCGAGCGGCCGCGGCCAACTCCTCGTAGCGATCCGCGTCCGTCATGTCGAAGGCGCTCATCAGTGGTTGCGGGCGAACCCGCCACCCCACGGCCCGTCCTCGTCGGGTTGCGTGGGCGGGTCGTAGTCCATGGCCTTCGCCATCTTCGCCATCTCGTCGCTCATGCGGTCCAGAGCCACCCGCTCGACAACGCGGACGTTGCGGGCCTCCTCCTCGCTCTCGGACTCGCCAGTGACGCCGTAGCACGGCCCCTCGTCGAGGTAGCCGTTGTCGACGGCGCTCTGCTCGCAGTCGTAGTCGCGCCAGATGATCCCATTGCGCTCGAGATGCCCAGCGGTCACGGGATCGACATCCCATGACTCACCGCGCATCCGCACGTAGGCGTTCTTCCCCATGTTCACGGGCGACATGCGTCGCACCTCCCGCTGCTGTCGAGCACGTCACCGCGCTCATCCTTGGGAACGGCCACCGCGCACTCGGTACAGATCTCGAACCCATCACGGTTGAGCGCTTCGAGCCGCTCCCAGATCGAGGCCAGACCCTCGCGGGTCATGCCCGGACCAACGGCGGTGACCAAGATCGGCTCACCGTCGAAGTCCATCTGGTAGATGTCGTTGGGGTCAGCCACGAGTCAGGCTCTCGATGTTGGCCTTGTCGCGCTCGGCCCTCATGCGTGCGTCCAGTTCGTCGAGGACGACGCGCAGGGTGGTCACGCTGACGAAGAAGTCCGCGTAGTTGCGGCTCTCGACGTAGCGCTTGATGTCCTCGCCCGTGTAGCCGAGCTCGCCCACGAGACTCTCCCACTCGAGGATGCCAGCATCCTCACGGGTCAGGGGCACTCGGTAGGTCATGCACTCACCTCTTGTTGTCGGAATGCCAGTTGCCCACGATGCTCCTGCTCAACGCGCCTGAGCATCGAATATCTGCGGACAGTATACGCCCGCGTGTCTACTCCGTTAGCGAGTGGCGGTACGAACGTCGCCCCACTTGTCCGACAGCCCTGCCATCAGGTGCGGGCTGCGGCAGGTGATCTGCGTGGTCGAGTAGTCCTTCCACTTGGGGTGGTCGAACAACTCGTCTCGCAGCTCTCGGGCCTGCTGATCGGTCTCGACCAACACGACCTCGGCCATGTTGCCGATGATGACTGCGATCATCAGACCTCCACCACGCTGACTACGAGCACCTTCTCCTTGTTGGCCGGGAAGTCGCGCTCCCACGAGGCATTCAGCCGGTTCCAGAACGCGGAGTAGGCGTCCTCCACGTCCCACGGGCCAGCGCACCCGTGGAAC